>JBEKYV010000486.1:0-3053 GCA_049510515.1 Solirubrobacteraceae bacterium
CTCACCGGGCAGCTTGAAAGCAGCGAAGGCGCCACCGCGAACGTCTCAAACCCGTTCCAGGTCACCAACTGCGGGTCGCTGTCGTTCAAGCCGGAATTCCAGGTCTCCACCGAAGCGAAGACCTCGAGGACTGAAGGCGCGACGCTGCACGTCAAGCTGACGCTCCCGGCGGGTGCGCGAGGCACGAAAGCGAACGTCAAAGAGGTCAAGGTTAGCCTCCCCAAACAGCTGCCCTCCCCGTTGAAAACGCTGCAGAAGGCGTGCACGGAAAAGGTGTTCGCGGAAAACCCCTCCAACTGCCCGGTCGCCTCACGGGTCGGGGAAGCGCACGTCGCGACCCCGGTGCTGGAAGGCGGCCTGAAGGGCCCGGCGTACTTCGTCTCCCACGGCGGCGCGAAGTACCCGGAACTGATCATGGTCCTGACCGGCGAGGACGGTGTCACCGTCCAGGTGCATGGCGAAACGTTCATCAGCAAACAGGGCATCACGACCGCGACATTCGCGACGGTCCCCGATGTCCCGTTTGAAACCTTCGAACTGGAACTGCCCAAACGGGAATACCCCGCACTCTCGGCGAACGGTAATCTCTGCCAGGCCCAGGCCGCCGGCAAGCTGTTGATGCCGACCGAAATGGTCGGGCAGAACGGCGACAAGATCACGCAGCAGACGAAGATCTCCGTCACGGGGTGCCCGAAGACGAAGAAGGCCGTCAAGAAGAAGACGCATCACCACAAGGCCGCGAACGGCAAGCGGAAGAAGAAGTAGCCCCGCGCTGAGCCCCGGGCGTCGTCGAGGCGCCCGGGACGGATGGGGCGCGGCGGCCACCGCCACCGCCGGTCGCGGGGCAGGGATGCCCCGCGCCCAGCCGCGCTGGCCTCCGCGACGCCGCGCGCGGATGCGCCCCCACTGAACGCCCTCGGTCACCCTACACGTACGACGCCTGCGCCTGCGATGCTTTCCGCCAGCAGATGAGCGCCCATTGGCTCGACGCGCTGTACGCCTTCCTCGCCGCCGCGGTCGCGACCGCGCTGCTGACGCCGCCTGTCGCCTGGCGAACGTCCCATTTGCATCTGATGCGTTACCTGTTAGCATCACGCATCATGCCGCGTACGACCCTGGATCTCGATGCCTCGGTGCTTCGCGAGTTGCGCCGGCGGGGCACGCGCGAGCATAAGAGCATGGGGCAGGTGGCCTCGGAGGTGCTCGCCGCGGGCCTGCGCGGGCGGACGCCGAAGGATTTGGCGCCATTGGCGTGGTCGAGCAGGCATATGGGCAGGCCGAGGATCGATCTTGAGGACAGGGAGGCGCTGGGCCGTGTGCTCGACGAGGAGTACCTGCTCCGGCTGGAGGGTGGCGAAGCCAGGGGTGTGCCGGCGAGCCGGGCCCCTCGTTCTCGGTCGCCGCGGTGAGCCTGGCGCTCGACGCCAACGTCCTGCTGTACGCGGCGAACGCTGACGACGATCGCAATGAGCGCGCCCGGCAGGTGCTGTTCGAGTTGGCGGCGGGGCCGGAGGTGGTGTACCTGTTCTGGCCGGTGGTGATGGCCTTCCTGCGGATCTCCACGCGGGAAGGCATCTTTCCCAACCCCCTCGCGCCGGCGGAGGCGCTGGCGATGGTCGGCTCACTGTTGAGCCGCGACCATGTGTGCTCGCCCGGTGAGGACGATCTCTTCTGGGACTCGTTCCTGGGGCTCGCCGAAGAGCAGCGAGCGCGGGGCGACCTTGTGAGCGACGTCCACATTGTGGCGTTGATGCGCCGCCACGCTGTCCGCACGATCATCACCAACGACAGGGACTTCCACCGCTTCGAGGGCATCCGCGTCCGCAACCCATTTGCGTAGAGCCTGGTGCCGGGCGGCGAGGAGGGCAGGTCCAGGGCGTGCTCGACCAGCCTCACCGCTTGGGTATTGACAAGAGAGCAGCGCATGTGTACGATTGCCCTTGGCAGCGTCGTCCTGTGTGCCTCACCGTCAGGGAAATCGCGGCGGGGGGTGGATGCGCAGCGCTGGGGCGGTGGGTGCGAGCGTGGTGAGCCGCGTCGCGATGATCGTGTGGTGGGCGTCGGTGGTGAGGAGGTCGTAGCCGTGGGTGAAGGCCGTTGCGGCGATCTGGATGTCGAGGATCCATGCGACTCTGTTGTCGGGCTTGGAGCGGTCTCGGGGTCGCCTGAGGGTCGAGGGGGGAGTGGGGATGGCGGCGCGCAGCGCGCCCGCGAGGTCGGCCGCGCGGTCGTCGAAGGGGAGTACCTCGACCAGGCCCGCCTCGATCTGGTCGCGCAGCCATCGCAGCTGTGCGCTCGCGGCCTGCCGGCCGGCCGTGGCGGCCTTGTGCAGGCCGTAGGAGATCTCTTTGAGGGTGGTTGCGGTGAAGGCGATCGGGTCGCCCGCCTGCCGGCGATCCCGGGCGTGGTCGAGAGCGGGGCTGTCCGGTCGCAGGCGGGCGGCGGTGGTTGTGTCCCACGCTACGGGCATGGGCTCAGGCTTCTGTGCGAAGCGTCCCGCTGAGCTCGATCAGCTCCTGCTCGTCCAGGGAGGCGGCGGTCGCGTCGGGGGAGGGGGCGGCGTCGAGGAAACCCTGCCAGCGCTCCTCTGCGCGTCTGCTCAGCTCGATCGAGCGGCGGCGCTCCTCCAGGCGTTCGGCGGCCAGGCGGACAAGGACGTCGTTCGGCGTGGTGCCCGCGGCGTCGGCGATGCCGACGATCTCGCTCCACACCCACTCCGGGACGGTGAGCTGGGCGCGGCGTCCCGTGCGCCGGGGAGCCCGCCGGCGCCCCCCCGGCGTCCCCGTGGCTGCCTCGTCCGGCAGCGGCGCGATCGGATCCGGGTGGCTCCTCGGCATGGGGCGAACTTTAGCACGGCATAAGCCGCGTTACGCTCGCCACGCTCATCGCCGGCAACAGCTGCGCGCTTCATCGCCCGATGAAATCGACCCGCGCGCGCGTCAGCGCGCCGACAGCGCTGCGTAGCGGATGTGGTGGAGATCGCGCGCGTGTGGTATGAGGACGCCGCGTGAATGGTCTACAATGACGTCTACAGAACAGGCGCGTGGCGTGCC
>JBEKYV010000487.1:0-3038 GCA_049510515.1 Solirubrobacteraceae bacterium
CTGACGATCGCGGCGAGCGCCACGTCGGTGGCGAGCACGCTGCGGCGCATGCGGGGGCGGGCGCCCCGCGCGACGATCCGCGGGCCGATGATCATCGCGACGATCGGGCCGATGCCGAACATGATCAAGGGGTTGCGCAGCAGCCGGTAGCCGAGCCGGCCGCGCCACGGCATCGCCCGGTATTCGGTGACGGTCAACGTGCGGACGTCGCCGGTGCCGCGTCGATCGAGGTCGCCGGAGCTGGCGTGGTGGACCGCATGGTCGTGGCGCCAGCGGACGAAGGGCGAGTACAGCAACAGGCCGGTGGCGATGCCCAGCCACGCGTTGGCGCGCCTGGACCGCAGAAAGGACCCATGCGTGCAATCGTGGAAGACGATGAACGTGCGCACGAGGAAGATCGCGGTGGGGAGGATCAGAGCCAGCGCCAGCAGGGGAGACACGCCGAGCAGCAGGTACATCGCCACCGACAGGCCGAGATACGGCGCCACCGATGTGGCGAGGCACAGCAGAGCACGCGGACGGTTGGCGCGGGCGTAGGGCGCGAGCCGCTCCCTCCAGGTGCGCGGGTCTTCCGGCGGCTCTCCTGCCGTGGCGTGAGCCGTCAGTGCTGCCGGCTGGGCCGCGAGAGTCACGGTCACACGGTACTCTATACGGGGGACGGGAAACTACGGGTCTGTCCGGCGAAGGTTCATACAGGTTTGTCCCGCGAAGGGTGATACAGGCCTGTCTCGCGAAGGCCCGCCCACGAACGGCGACTTTTGGCTGGCGGGCGCTCCGTCGCGGTCACCGCCGCACCATGCAGCTACTCGGCTCGACCCCCGCGAGGCCGTGGGGTTGATCGGTGGAGAACGTGGCGAGGTCGAGTTGCAGGCACTGCGATCGTCCCCGGACGGTGATGCGCACCAGCCAATGGTGTGGGTAGAGGCGGTCGACCAGCTTCACAGCACAGTCCCGACCGCAATCGTCCCCGCCGAACGCGACAAGCGTACGCGCGGCGTCGGCGGCTGCGAGTTGGCGTTCCGGCAGCTGCCAGTTGCCGGGATCCCGGTCGCGCAGGTAGATCCATGCGACCAAGCCGACGCAGGCGCCGAGCAGGCAAAGGGTGATGCCCAGCCATCTCATGCCCGCACCGGACTGAGGGGACCGGCCAGTCCTCCCACGTGGGCCTTCGACCGGGTGACGCCCAGCCATTTCATCGCGGCTGCAACCAGAACGCTTGCACCTCGCGCTGGCCGTCGCGCGCGCGGAACAGCGGGCCGATCGCCACGATGTGGGTGCCCCAGCTCGGTGTGGGCGCGCCTTCGGGGAGGCGCACGAGCACGACGTGAAAGCCGCCCACCACCGCCACGTGCGTCTCGAGCGCGCCCGGTCCGTGGGTGGAGTCGATCACGCGTCCTTCGATGCGTGCGCAGTAGGCCAGCCGTCTGCGGTCCTCGCGGGGAATGCCCCTGGTGCACCAGCCCACCCACGCCGGCAGCGCGGCGGGTTGCCCGGCCGCCGGCCGCTGCGTCAAGACGGTGAGCGAGCCCTGCGCGGAGGCCAGCACCAAACCGCACAGCAGCAAAGCGGCGAGCACGGCGGTGACGCGCCACAGCCGCGGCCGGTCGAGTGCGGTGTGCACAGCCGCAAGGCCGCGGCGGGTGGCGCTCGTCCTCGAGCTTGTTGGGGATTCGCTGGTGAGGGACTTCGCCACGGGCTCAGGGCATCAGGTCGCCGCGTCCTGGCGCGCCTTGCACCCAGAGAACGCGCTCGGCCAATCCATCTTTGCGCGGCTACGCCCGCGCGCTCGCTGCGGGGTCGAGGCGGGACATGCTCACCGAGACGTTCAGCCGCGAAGTGGCTCCGCCGAGGTAGAGGCCCTTCACCGGGGGCACGTCGGCGTAGAAGCGCCCGTGCCCGATCTTCACGTGGGTCTCGCCCGCGAGGCGCCGGTTGGTGGGGTCGGCTCCCACCCACACCGGCTCGCCGTGGGCGGATGGGTGGGAGTCGCCGGGAAGCAGCACCTCCAGCCAGGCGTGGGTGTCGACCTCCACCGAGTCGCTGCTCCCGTCGGCCGGGGCCGCCCACAGGTAGCCGGAGACGTAGCGCGCGGCGATCCCGCGCCGGCGCAGCAGCACGAGCGAGAGGTGCACGAAGTCCTGGCACACCCCCGCGCCGGCCTGCAGCAGGTCGCGTACGCTGGAGCCCACGTAGGTGACCCCGGGGCGATACTCGAAGCGGTCGGGCACCAACTCGCACAGCCGTTGCACCGCCTGCAGCGGGCTGTCGGCGTGGAGCTGTGCCACCAGCTCCGCGAGGCCCTCGACCGCGGGCTGGTCGTGCCATGGCAGCGCGAACTCGCCCGCGGCATCCTGGTAGGAGCCGCTGTGCAGGCTCGCCCACGAGCCCACCGGCGGGGAGGAGGGCTCGGAGGTGACCACCCGTGCGCGCACGTCGATCGTCAGCCGGTCGTGGTCGGTGGGGACGCCAAACTCCAACACCTCGGTGCCGAAGTAGTCGAGGTGGCGGCTGACGCGCGCCTCGGGGTCGATGCGGGTGTGAAACTCGTCGCAGCGCTGCGAGGAGGTCGTGGCGGGCCGCACCCGCAACGCGTTGAGGTTGTCGGTGACGGGGGCGCCGTAGCGGTACTCGGTGAGGTAGCGGATGGCGAAGTGCATGGTGGGATCAGGCGACGGGGGAGTGGGGAGGGGGTGGGGAAGATGTCATTAAAAACGCGCCCAAACCCTTCACAAAATGAAGTGGTGGGGTCCAAAAAATATATATCTCACATCTCACCCAGCCATCACTTCATAAAGTAAAGGGTTGGGGGCCCAAAACAACAAAGCATCCAACTCCAACTCACTTCACAAAATGAAGGGTTGGGGTCCCAAAACAATGCATCTACCCTGCCCCTACTACTTCACAAAATGAAGGGTTGGGGTCCCGAAGCAATGCAATCCATTCGGCCCAACTCACTTCACAAAATGAAGGGTTGGGGTCTCAAAACAAAGCATCGAACTGGCCCCCACCACTTCACAAAATGAAGGGTTGGGGGCCGA
>JBEKYV010000488.1:0-3023 GCA_049510515.1 Solirubrobacteraceae bacterium
AGGCCGCCACCCGCGCGCTCGCCGCCGGGGCCAGCCTCGCCGGGGTGCTGGAGGTTGCGCGTGCGCTTGCCCCGAGCGTGCCGGTGGTGCTGATGTGCTACGCCAACATGGTGCTCGCAGGGGCGGGCGGGGCTCCGATCCAGGCGTTCGTGGAGCGGCTGGCGCGCACCGGCGCGAGCGGCTTGATCGTGCCAGACCTGCCGTTCGAGGAGGCCGCGGAGGTGCTCGCCGCCTGCGATGCGCACGGGGTGGCGCTCGTGCCGCTGGTGGCGCCGACGACGCCCCCGCAGCGCCTCGCGGAGATCGGCGCCCGCGCGCGGGGGTTTCTGTACACCGTCTCGGTTGTGGGGACGACCGGGGAGCGGGCGGCGCTGGCGGAGAGCTTCGCCGAGGTCGTCGCCCGTGCCAAGGCCGCCACCGCGGTGCCGGTGGCGCTGGGCTTTGGGATCTCCACCCCGGAGCAGGCCCGTCAGGCGGCCGACGCCGGCGCCGACGGCGTGATCGTCGGCTCGCGCTTGGTGCGCGCCGCCGCGGAGGCGCAGGACCCGGCCGGCGCGGTGGGGGCGCTCGTCGCCGAGCTGGCCGCCGGGTTGGAGAACGACACACGCCGCCCGCCCGCCAGGTAGGATTCGCGGACGATGGGATTGATCGCAGCCATCACAGCCGGTCTGGTCGTCTGGATCGTGCTCTGGGCGCTGGGCGCCAAGGGGTTTGACGCATTCATGCTCGCCGCCCTGATCATGCTGATCGGCGCCTGCGTCCGGATCCTCGCCGGCTACCTGCCCGGCCGCCGTCGCAGCGGCGCCTGAGCGGCTCGTGCGGCTCGGCCGGCCTCGCCTTGCGCCAGTCGGATCGGCCCTGCGCACGCGCGCGCGTCGGTTACCGCCGTTCGTGCCCCGTTTCGCACATGCCGGTCTTGCGCTGCTTGTGCTGTCCGGGTTGCTTGCCCTGCTCTCGGGCTGCGGCGGTGTGGGGGTCTCCACCGCCGTCACGCTCCCCGGCCAGCTCACGGTCTACTCCAGCCTCCCACTGCAGGGCCCGCTCGCGACGGCATCGCTGCAGATCGAAAACGGCGAGAAGCTCGCGCTCGCCCAGGTGGGGGGGCGCGTGGGGCGCTTCAAGATCGACTACGCCTCGCTCGACGACGCCAACCCCAAAACCGGGGAAGCCGACCCAGGGATCATCGCCTCCAACGCCCGCGTGGCCACGCAGGACACCTCCACGATCGCCTACATCGGCGAGCTCGACTCCGCCGCCACCGCAGTCTCGCTGTCGTTCGTCAACGGCGCCGGGATTCTCCAGGTAAGTCCCTCCAGCTCCTACGTCGGGCTCACCTCCTCGCTCGACGCCGGCCAGGACGAACCGGAACGCTTCTACCCCAGCGGGCAGCGCAACTTCGCGCGCCTGATGCCCGGCGACGAAGTGCAGGCCGCCGCGCAGGTGCGGCTGGTACGCCTGCTGCACCTGCCGAGCGTGTACGTGATCGACGACCTCGACCCCTTCAACGCCCCGCTCGCGTCGATCTTCGCCGAAGACGCCAAGCGGGCCGGCATCGCGGTGCTGGGCGAAGACCAGATCGAAACCACCTCCAGCACCGAATTCTCCGGCGAGGTGCAAAAGGTGCTTGCGAGCGGTGCCCGCGCGGTGTTCTTCAGCGGCAATCCCGACGCCGGCGCGGTCGCGCTGTGGCAGCAGCTGCACGCCGCCGACCCCCACCTGCGCCTGCTGGGTCCCAGCAGCCTCGCCGAAGCCAACTTCGCCGCCCGGATCGGCTCGGCGGCGGCGCACACCTACCTAACCACGCCGCTGCTGGCGCTCGCGCTCTACCCGCCCCCCGCGCGGCGGGTGCTCGCCGAATACCGCGCCCGCTTCCACCATCCCGCCGGGCCCTACGCGCTGTACGGGTATGAGGCGATGAGCGCCGTGTTGCTCGCGATCCACCGCGCGGGGCGCCATGGCAACGACCGCGAGACGGTGATCCACAAGTTCTTCGGGATCAAGGATCGAGACTCGGTGTTGGGGCGCTACTCGGTGCTGCCCAACGGCGACACCACCTTCTCGCGCTACGCGGTCGACCGCGTGCACGGGGGGCGTTTGGTGTTCTACCGGGCGCTTGAACTGCCGCCCGAAAGTTGAAGCGGAGCCGGCCCACCGCACCCTGCCGCAGGCGGATACGGACGAGCGGGTCAGGTGGTGCTCAGCGCGGCCGCCAGCGCCTCGTCGAGATGGGCGTGGCGGAACTCATATCCCAGCATCAGCGGCTTCGCCGGCAGGACGCGCGCGCCGGTGGTGACGATCTGCGCCATTTCCCCATATAGCATCCCCAGGGCTGCCCCCGGCACAGGCAGCAGCGCGGGGCGGTGAAGCGCTCGCCCGAGCGCGTGTGAGAGCTCCCGGTTGGTGACTGGCTCGGGCGAGGTACCGTTGACCGGGCCCGACCAGCGCTCGTCGTTCACTGCCGCCCGTATCAACCCCACGAGGTCGTCCACGTGGATCCACGACACGTACTGGCCCCCGCCCGCCACCGGGCCGCCGACGCCCATGCGGAAGGGGGGGAGCATCTTCGCCAACGCTCCCCCGCGGGGGTCGAGCACCACGCCGGTGCGCACCTGCACCGTGCGTATCCCCAACTTCTGCGCCGCGCGAGCCTCCGTCTCCCACGCCACGCACACCTGCGCGAGGAAGTCTCCCCCGGGAGGCGCCTCCTCGTCGAGCGGCTCCTCGCCATGGGGGCCGTAGTAGCCGATCGCCGAGCCGCTCACCAGCACCGCCGGCCGCCCCCCGGCCCCCTCGCCGCCAGGCTGTCCACCTCCACCCGAGCCCCCTGCCGGCCGCTCTCCTTCGTCAGGGCTTCCGCTTCCGCCCGGCCGATCCCCTCGACCCGAGCCCCCTCCTCCTCCCCCTGCTTCCCCCGCAGAGGTGGCACACGCGCGCAGCCCCTCCACCAGGTGCCGAGTCCCGATCGTGCGGCTCTCGCGGATCGCCCGCTTGGCGCTCGCGCTCCAACGCTGCGCCACGTTCTC
>JBEKYV010000489.1:0-3018 GCA_049510515.1 Solirubrobacteraceae bacterium
AGCATCGCCGAGTTGGCGGCCGCGATCAACGTCACGGCAACCACCGCGCCCATCGCGTAGCGCAGCACCTGGGCGAGCGCGTGCGGGCGCAGGCGGCCCACCAACCCGATCACAGGGTCATCGAGGTAGCGGTGGGCGAGCGCGGAGTAGGTGCCGTGGATCGGGAAGGCGGTGACTGCGAGCAGCGCCACGCCGAGGTAGGCGAGCACCAGCACGGCGATGCCGCTTACCAAGAGGCGCTTCAGCGCGCGGCGGTTGGCGATCACCTCACCCGCCAACCCGGAGGCGTACTCGACCGAGGTGAACGCCATCGTGGTGATCGTCAGCGCGAAGATCAGCCCCGACCAGGAGGGTGCCTTGCCCAAGTGGATCGAGGTTGAGATCGTGTGGGGGTTGAAGTAGAGGATCAGGCCGAGCGCGATCACGAACAGCTCGAGCGCCAGCGCGCCGACGACCAGCACACCGATGCGCATCCCGCGGCGCGAGGAGAGGCCGCGGATGTTGGAGAGCACGACGTAGGCGATGATCGCCAGCGCCAGCAGCAGCGCCTCGGTGGAGTGGCCGAGCGGCGCCCAGAACACCTTCAGGTACTGCGTGGCGGCGTAGGCACACACCGCGATCAGGATGATGTAGTCGAGCAGGATCGCCCAGCCGGCGATGAACGAGACGAGCTCGTTGAAGGCGTAGCGCGCAAACACGGTCGAGCCGCCGGGCTCCTGGTGCAGCGAGGAGCCCTCCACGTAGGTGAGCGCGGTGAGCCCGAACATCAGCGCGGCGATCAGGAAGACAAGCGGGGTGAGCCCCAGCGCGTGATCGACGACCACGCCGAGCGAGAAGAACACGGCGCTCGCCAGCGAGGTGTAGACGATCCCAAACAGGATCGGGCTGCCGATCGTGTGCTCCAGCGTGGCCGTCGACCAGGCGGTGAGACGCTCGCGCACCGGCTCTCTTGAGCCCTCGGGCTCCAGCCACTCCCAATCGTCCATGTGCACTTGAGGTTATGACCTGCCGGCCGCCCGCCCGGCGGCAACTCCGCGGGCGGGCAGGCCATCAGGCAAGCAATGCTCAGGTAATCAGCGGAATGATCAGGATCGCCACGATGTTGGCGACCTTGATCATCGGGTTGATCGCGGGCCCGGCGGTGTCCTTGAAGGGGTCGCCGACGGTGTCGCCGGTGACCGAGGCGGCGTGGGCGTCGGAGCCCTTGCCGCCGAACGCGCCGTCCTCGATCAGCTTCTTCGCGTTGTCCCACGCGCCGCCGCCCGCGGTCATCATCACCGCGAAGAAGAAGCCGACGACGATCACGCCGATCAACAGCCCGCCGAGCGCCTGCTGGTCGATCAGCCCGACGATCAGCGTCAGGCCGATCGGCAGCAGCGACGGCAGGATCATCTCGCGCTGGGCGGTCTTCGTGACGATGTCCACGCAGCGCGCGTAGTCGGGCTCTTCGGTGTAGTCCATGATCCCGGGGTGCTCGCGGAACTGGCGGCGCACCTCCTCTACGACCGCACCGCCGGCGCGACCGACAGCCTCGATCGAGAGCGACGCGAACAGGCACACCATCAGACCGCCCAGCAGCAGCCCGATCAGCACGGGCGGTTCGTTGATGCCGAAGGAGATGAAGTGCCCGAGCTTGTTTTCGAGTTCTTTCTGGAAGCCGGCAAACAGGCCGACGGCCGCCAGCACCGCTGAGCCGATGGCATAACCCTTGGTCACGGCCTTGGTGGTGTTGCCGACGGCGTCCAAGCGGTCGGTGACCTGGCGCACCTCCTCGGGCAGATCAGCCATCTCGGCGATACCGCCGGCGTTGTCGGTGATCGGCCCGAACGCGTCGAGCGCCACGATCAGACCTGTAAGCGACAGCAGGCCCATGGCGGCGATGAGGATGCCGTAGATGCCGGTGATCCCGCCACCCGCGAGCTTCCAGGAGCCGAGGATGCCGAGCACGATCACCAATGCCGGCAGCGCCGTGGCCTGCAGGCCGGAGGAGAAGCCCTGGATGATGTTCGTGGCATGACCGGTGATCGACGCTTTGGCGGTCTTCTTCACCGGTGCGAACCGGGTTGAAGTGTAGTATTCCGTCAGGCCGAAGAGGAGCCCGGTGACCGCGATTCCGATCAACGAGCACAGGTACAGGTGGCTCCAGCTTGGCGGGTTGGCGGTGCCGGCGACCTTGAATGTGAGGTTGCGCATCAGCCAGTAGGTGATCGGGGCGAACGCGGCCGCAGCGATCACGCCGGAGACGACCAGCCCCTGCAGCAGCGCTCGCTCGACGTTGCCCGTGGTGGTGCGTACCGCGAACGTGCCGATGATCGAGGCGATGATCGCCACGCCCCCGATCACGAGCGGGTACAGCGCCACCTGGGTGGACTGGTTGAATGTGAGCACGCCCAGCAGGATCACCGCGATCGCAGTCACCGCATAGGTCTCGAACAGGTCCGCGGCCATGCCGGCGCAGTCGCCGACGTTGTCGCCGACGTTGTCGGCGATCGTCGCGGGGTTGCGCGGATCGTCCTCAGGAATTCCCGCCTCGACCTTGCCCACGAGGTCGGCGCCGACGTCGGCGGCCTTCGTGAAGATGCCACCGCCGAGCCTCGCGAACACGGAGATCAGCGAGCCGCCGAAGCCGAGCCCGACAAGCGCGTCCACCGCCGTCTTGGGGCTGTCGCCGAACAGCGACGTCAGCGCGCCGTAGTAGCCGGAGACGCCGATCAGCGCGAGGCCGACCACGAGCAGACCGGTGATCGCCCCACCGCGGAACGCGACGCTCAGCGCGGGCGAGACCCCCCCGCGGGCGGCCTCGGCAACGCGCGCGTTGGAGCGAACGGACACGTTCATGCCGATGTACCCGGTCGAGCCGGAGAGCACGGCTCCGATCAAGAAGCCGCCCGCTACCGCGATGTTCTGGATGAATATCAGCGCCACGAACACGACCACCCCGACACCGGCGATCGTCGTGTACTGGCGGTTCAAGTAGGCGCGTGCACCCTGCTGGACGGCGAGCGAGATGCTCTGCAT
>JBEKYV010000049.1:0-12233 GCA_049510515.1 Solirubrobacteraceae bacterium
AGCTCGCCCGCCGCGGGCGGGGCGAACGCGAGAGCGGGGCGTTCCTGCTCGCGCGCGCCGACAAGGGCAGCCGGCGGGTCGCGGCGTGCGTCTACTTCGACGACATCGACCCCACAGCCTTGAACGGCGCGATCTCGATTCGCGGCGAGAAGTTCGTGCGGCTCTGGGCGATCTGCAAAAAGGGCGGGATGCGCGTGATCGCCGACGTGCACACACACCCCGGATCGGGTGTGCGCCAGAGCGCGATCGATGCCGCCAACCCGATGATCGCAACGCGCGGACACGTCGGGATCATCCTCCCCCACTTCGCGCAGCGGGAGGCGACACCCAAGCACGCCGGCGTACACGTCTACGCTGGCGACCGCACCTGGAAGAGTGCCTACGGCAAAGAGGCCGCCGCGCTGCTTCAGCGCACCTGGATCTGAGATGCCCGCGATCGACCCCGAGAGCGTGGACCGTGTCGCAAAGCTGCTCGTCGACGCTGGCGACGCCGCCAGCTTCCCCGAAGCGGAAGCACTGCTGCGCACCTACCGGATGCAACTCGTGATCGGCGCGGAGCAGTGCGCGCAAGCGCCCTGGCAAGCCGCGGCGCTCAGCATCGTGAACACCGCAAAGCGAGCCATGCATGGCGGGGTCACGGTGATCCTCAACGAGGACAGCCCGTGCCTCGTGCCGTTCGGGCACGGCGAGCCGCTCTCAAGCGTGCTCGCCCTCCTCGGCGGCACGCTCGCCGAGCAGCGTGAGCCGGGTGTCGCGACGATCGCGCTCGGTACACACGAGCCGCCCGTGGGCAGCGCACCGTGCGTGTGGGCCAGCGCGCAAGGATGGATCGCAACGGTCTCCCCCACCCCGCCCGTCCCGCCTGCTGTAGCCGCGGAGACACCCGCGGCGGTGCTGGCCGGAAGCCTTGCGGTCTCGGAGATCTTCCAGTGGCTGCGCGGGCACGTCGTCGCAGCGGACCGGACACTGCATGTGTCGCTGTGGAATCCCGGCGAGCAGCAGGACGGCCCGCCGATCACGCACTTGCCCGCCGAGCTGTGGCTGCTCGGCCTTGGGCACCTCGGCCAGGCCTACGCTTGGCTGCTCAGCCTGCTGCCCTACCCGCTGAAGGGCAGCCGCGCGCTGTTCCTGCAGGATGATGACTGCCTCAGCGCTGCCAACCGCGCCACCTCGCTGCTGCACAGTGGCAGCGCCATCACGCAGCGAAAGACACGACTGCTCGCCAGCGTGATGGACGAGCTCGGCTGGGAGACAACCCTGATCGAGCGCCGCTACCACGGTGGCAAGCTCCGCGCGCCCGGCGAGCCGGGCGTGCTGCTCGGCGGCGTCGACAACCTCGACGCGCGGCGCAGCCTCGACGAGGCCGGATTCCCGGTGGTCTACGACGCCGGGCTCGGTGCCGGACCCGACGGGTTCCTGGCGATGAGCATCCGCCGTCTGCCGGGGTCGCGCCCCTCACGTGAGACCTGGCCCGCGCCGCGCCCGCGGCCCCAGCGCGAGTTGAGCGGCGCCTACGCGCAGCTCGAGGCCTTAAGCGGCGACCGTTGCGGCGTGGAAATGCTCGCCAACCGGACCGTCGCAACGTCGTTCGTCGGGCTCGCCGCCGCCTGCTTTCTGATCGGCGGGCTGCTGCGCGAGCTACACGGCGGGCCGGCGCTGGAACTGGTGGACCTCTCGCTGCGCGACCCCAGTCAGATCACAGTGCTGAGCGCCGGCGACGCGCCGACGCTGCGGATCGCGAGCGTCGCATGCGCGCGCTGAGTGTGCGCTCAGGCCAGCTTGGCCGTCCCGTCCGGAAGCAGGCGAAAGCAGACAACGTGCGCCGGGCCGGTGCTCGTGGCCAGCAGAGCGTCGCGCACCGCGGGCGCCAGCACCATCGCGCTGGCCCCCTCGTTAGCGAGGATCGAGCTCATCGTCAGGCTGTTGGAAAGCACCACGGTCGTGCCGGTTTCGCGCACGTGCACGTCGCCCGCATTGTTCTCCCAGCGCCGCGCCTTGATCGGGCGGGAAAACACTGGCGCGAGCACCAGCGAGACGCCGAAGTCACGGATCAACGGACCTACGTCAAGCGGACGCGAGAGGTCTTCGCAGATCAGAATCGCGATCCGCGCTGCGCCCGCGTCGATCACCTCAAGCCGGCGGCCGGGGACGAGGTCCTCGGCGATCGCCCCGGAGCCAAGACGCCCGTCGAGCTTCCAGCGCTCGAGCTCCTCGGCGGTGAAATCGAACCCAAACAGCTTGCTCTGCCGGACGATCACCGCACCCGTGCGCCCGTCAATCAGCGGCGCCGTGTTCGACGCACGCCCGTCCGCCCCGGTCAGCGCGCCGCTGCCGGGCACCAGCAGCCGCAGCCGAGTCGGACCCCGCTCGGGGGAGCGAAGCGCGCTCTCCCACGCATCCAGCAATGCCGGGGTGAGCGTCAGCTCCGGGGCCAGAGCGATCAGCACGCCCGAGCGGTCGATCTCGGAAAGGAGCTCCGGGATCCGGGCCGCGATCGTGGCCTCAGCGGCAGCGGAGATTCGGTAGTAGCGCCGGCCGCCCGACTCCCGCACACGGAAGCTCATCTCCGCTGGGTCCGCGATCATCGGCACGCAGCCGATCAGCAGCCCGGCGGACAGGTCGCCGCGGAGGATCGTGCTCGCCTCGCCGACCCGCGTGACGGCGGCCCGCTCCCAGGACTCCGCAGGCACGCGCAGCACGTTCGCGAACAGCTCGCGCTTGTGGCTGACGTTTCCCTCCTGGCGCCCGCGAGCGACCATGCGCGGCAGCAGCGCGCCCCCGGCCGCGCCGGAGTCAAGGCGCCCACGTGCAGCGACGAATCCCGCGAGCGCTTGCAGCGGCAGCGGCACACGGTCCCCGGCAAGCGCAACCGTAACGTTCACGTGGCGCAGCGCACGGTCGATCCCGACGAGCGCCGCGTAGCGGGCGCCCTCCAGGTCGGGGTGGTTCTCGACGCGCATCCGCACGCTGCTCGCAGGACGCCCGCCCTCGACATCGGAGGCGACCGACGCCGCGAAGCTGCCGAGACGCTCGTCGGCAAACCACGCCTCGGCATTCTCCCGGACAAGGTGTCTATCCAGCTCGTCATACAGCGAGCAGAACAGGTCAGGAAACTCGTGCAATGATTGGCCTAAGCTTGACAATGTGCCCCGCCGATGAGGAGGATGCGCCCGTGGGCCAGCCCACTGAACAGATCGCCACGCCCGGGACCGCGGAGCGAGCAGGGCTCCTGCGTGCCTGGCTCGGCGGCCTTGACCAGGACAGCGCGAGCTGGGAAGCCGACCTGTCCGCCGTGTCGATGCTCGTCGTCGACTCGCTTCTTCACAGCGACGCAGACACGCTCGCGCAGGTGCTCGATCCGGTACGCGACGCGCTCGCGAAACTCTACGATGCCGGCGGGCGCGCACGAGAGATCCGCGGCTATCTGCTGGCGCTGCTCGCCGTCACTCGCGTGGGGCTCGAACGGCTCCCGGACCCGCTCGCCGTGCACATCGCACCTGAGTCGCACGCCGCGAAGGCGCTTACTGCGCTCGCAGCCGGCAAGCCGCTCAGCAGCACCGAGCTTCAGAGAAAGCTCGACACGAGCGCCTCGCAGGTTAGTCGCGTCGGACGGCAGCTGCTCGCAGACGGCCTCGTCGTGCAACGCCGCAGCGGACGCACCGCCAGCTGGGAGATCACGCCGCGTGGGCGCCTCGTCGCGCCCACGCCCGTGCGCTCTCGCAACCGCGCCGGGTAGACCCGCCCGCCGGGCGCCCCGGCTCGCATGCGGGCAGGGAAAAACATCGGCGCTGAATGTCTCGCTACGGTTCGGGGGGACGGGGCGCGCCCGCCGTGACAGGCCCGCCGTGCTCAAGACAGCGCACCCGAAAGGTACTTCGACGCCCCACGCGGCGTGGGTTTCGTAAAAGCTGGATAATTGATCATCGGTCGCACTCGCTAATCACGAATTTTTCCCTAGATCTAAGCCGTTTTTGTAGCTCGCCGCCGATATTGACCTAGGATAGCGCCAACGTCCGGACATCAACGAAATGCCTGCAAAACCGCTTGTTTTTGGGTCTTTCGCGATAATCGCTATGATTTCGAATCGGATCATCCACAGTTCTACTAAGCGGGAGGCCCACGATGGAGGCCATGAAGACCGAAGCGACGCTTGAGATCGAACGCGACGACGCGGAGCGGAACGAGTTGCGCGTCGCAGGCTTTGACAGCGTCGCGATCCAGCGACTAGTCGGCGAGATCAGCACAAGCGAGCCGACGGAGTTCGCGCGCGGCTACAACCGAACTCACAACCGCCACAACCGCTAGCGGCACCCGCCCATGAGCCGGGACATCGACACCGTCCTGCTCAAGACGGCCAGCAGGTGCAACCTGAACTGCAGCTACTGCTACGTCTACAACATGGGCGATGAGGGCTGGCGCTCCCAGCCGAAGCGGATGTCCCAGACGGTTACCGAGGCCGTCCTGGAGCAGCTCGGGCTGCTTAGCTACTCACAGGATCGGCCCCTGAGCGTGGTGATGCACGGCGGTGAGCCGTTGCTGTTCGGAATCGACCCCATGTCCCGCCTCGTCAGTGGGCTTCGAGGCCAGCTCAGGCCCGACGCCGGGATCCACATTCAAACGAACGGCGTGTTGCTGACCGGCGATTTCATTGACCTGTTCGCGGAGCATGACGTGGGGATCTCGATCAGCTTCGACGGTCCGAGTCACAACGTGAACCGGCTCGACCGTCGCGGCCGCGGTTCGCATGATCGTGTGCTCGCGGCGATCGAACGACTGCGTGAGCATCCTGCTGGGGAGCGCATCTTCGGGGGACTGCTCGCCGTGGTCGATCCGTTCTCAGAACCGGCGGCGATGTACCGCGCAATGAAGGCAACGGGCGCACCGAGCTTTGACTTCCTCTACCGCGATGGGAATTACGTGACTCTGCCGTTCGGCAAGGCGAGTGCGGCGTCGAGCGAGTACGGCGCCTGGATGGTTGCCCTCGCCGAGGAGTACCTGGCGGATCCTGAACCACCTCGGATTCGCATTCTCGATGACCTGATGCGCCTGATCCTTGGAGGCCAGAGCCAAAAGGAGGGCGTCGGCGTCGTCGAGTACGGGATCGTCGTGATCGACACCGACGGCACCGTCACCAAGAACGACACGCTGAAGGTTGCTTACGCCGGCGGCGATCGGTTTGAGCGCCCTTACAACATCACCGAGCGAGCATTGCCGGCGTTCCTGGCGCAGGAGGATCTCGATGGCTACTACGCGCTGTCGGAGCCGACAGCCGCGGAGTGCACGGCGTGCCCGGAGCGCAACGTCTGCGGAGCAGGGATGCCGGCTCACCGCTGGTCAGAGGAGAGCGGATATGACAACCCGACGGTCTTCTGCTCAGACCAGAAGATGCTGATCAGTTACCTCCGCCGCCGCCTGGGACAACCGGCACAAGTCCCACTCCCGAGCGCACTCGATGCAGCTCATGCCTGAGCACGGAACGATCGGTGTGGTACCTCCTCCGCACAACGCCGACACGGATGGCGGGACGCTGCGCTTTGACCTACAGCGGCGTGTTGCCGCCGATGAGCCGTTCCGGTACGCAACTTTCCAGGACTGCCTCTCCCCCGGGGCAGCCGACCGCGTGCTCGCGTGGTTCGAGACATCCGCCCCGTGGAAGCACATCACGACCGACTTCTACGAGCAGTATGAGTTCAGCTGCTGGGACAGCACGGACCCCGTCGCAGAGCTGCTGCGAAGCGACACCCTGCTTAGCGCCCTACGACGCGAGCTGAGCGACCTGTTCGGCCGCGAACTGCAGCCTGATGCGACGGTCGTTGCGCACCGGCTAGTGCCGGGGCACCGCATCGAGATCCACAACGATCACCTCGAGGACGGTGAGACGCACCGCTTCGTAGTTCAGCTGAACCGCGGCCTACGTGACGCCGACGGCGGCTTCTTCATGCTGTTCAACAGCAGCGATCCCTCCGACGTTCACGATATTCTCAGACCGTCAAGCCGGAGCGGCTTCGCTTTTGAGATCTCCCCGGACTCCTACCACGCGATCTCGCAGATGCACGACAATGTCAGGTACTCGATCGTTTACTCCTTCTTCGCAGCTTCCTGAAGAGATCCGTACGGCGTTCCACGCGGACCACGAGCTTTGGTACCCCGGTCTCGCCGCCAGTCTCGTACAGGAGTTCGAGCGACAGTGGGGCGATGAGGGATGGAGCCGTGACACCTATGGCACGCAACGCTGGATCATAGGGGACCCGGCAGCGCCTCGGATGGAGCGCGGCGTCGTCAACGCCGGCTGGGGCGAGTTGGTCGTGGAGGTTCTGCCGGCGAGCATCATCCGCTTAGAGAGCGGCATCCCGCCTTTGATCGCGTTGCCCCCAACGGGGGCTTCCGAGCATCTGCAAGCAGCTCTTGAACGTATCGCGCAGCTCGATGAGCTAGCGGAGTCACTTGGATCCCTGATCCGTAGCTGCCACGTCCTTGCAGCCGAGCGTGGCTACGACGTGAGTCACACGACGCCGGCTCTGCCGCTCTCGATCTTCACCTCGATTCCAGCGCCGGACGAGCGTCACGCCGAGCTGCGCCTCGCCGAGTCCGTGATCCACGAGGCGATGCATCTCCAGCTCACGCTGATCGAGTCCACCGTGAGACTGGTTGAGCAGCCCGATGCGACTGCGTTTTCGCCATGGAAGCAGACTGCCCGTCCGATACAAGGCGTGCTCCACGGCCTCTACGTATTCGCCGTGATCCATGAAGCACTCAAAGCACTGGCGGCGCGAGATCCGGGCACACACGAGTACGCCGAGGCGAGATGTCGTGAAATCGCGGCTGACATAGCGGCCATGGGTGAAGCACGCGAAAGCCTGACCTCGGACGGAGCCGTACTTTGGGACGCGCTGGTTTCGCGCATCGGCGTTCGCTATCAATAGAAAGATTCTATTTTTCCGAATCGGGAAGACTGGTTTAATTTGACTTAGATCCTTGGCTTTCGGCGGGTCTGCAGCCGTTTTTGCAGCCGGTGTGCACGTCGAGCGCACGCCATTGAGAACCCGCGATGCACGCTCGATGCACATCCTACCGCGCGAACCTGGCGTAGCCAGGCGAAAGGGCGCGCCGTCACTCTGTCCTCATGCGGCACGGCCATGATCAGCGCGCAAGGGCTCGGACGAGTCGAGCGCCTTGAGCTTTGCGGGCCCCGCGGATCGGAGTTCTTTGACCTTCGCGAGTAACTGCTCGTAGTCGGCCAACATCGCGCGCAATCGGACTGGCGCGGGCGGCTCTGCCCCGTCGGCAAGAGGTTGGTCGTGCACCCAAGCTGAGCAGGCGCCGACCCCGTCGTCGACCATCTCGCAGAGTTCCCGGGTCAACACGACCTTCCGCAGCTCCTGTGTGTGCACGGCATCGCTGCGACGCGTGACCGTGTCGGCGAGCAGCAATTCCTCGACCGCGCGCTCGTATGAGGAGCGAAGCATCGAGCAAAACCAGGCCACATCCTCGCGGTAGCGTTCCGGATTCTCGCCGTGAAACGACTGTGCCCGCTTGAGCTTCGCGTGCAGGCCCTCCACCCGCTGGGTCGCCTTGAGTCCCTCCCACGGGAGGCCCTCGCGGACATGCCCGACCGTACCGGCACTACGCACCAGGTGCTGGAAGTGGCACGGCAGCGACGGCGCGCGGCGCTGCAGCTCACGCACGAACGAGAGCTCGTGCGTGAACACGATCACCTGCCTGTCGACCGCCAGGCGGCAGAGCTGCTCGGCGATGTGCCGGCGGCCGTCCTGGTCTATCGAGCAGACCGGGTCGTCGAGGACGACGGTACTCGCGTCGGAGAGGATCTCCATCTCGGCGAGAAACATCGCCAGTGAGAGGCGTCGCTGCTCGCCTTGACTGAGCACGCTGTTCAGCGGTACGCCCTCGACGGTCTTGAAACGCAGCGACACGAGCGGGCGACCCCGAACCGTGCGCGGTCGCACGACCACCTCGAGAGCTGCGAACCCGAGCGCCGTCAGCTGCCGGTTCAGCGCACCCTGTAGATCGCATTCGATCAGTTGCCGGGAGAGCTCGGTGATCGCGTTGCTGACGCGAGTGGTGACCGTCTTGGCCTTGGCGCGCTCGAAACGCTGCACCTCGCGGAGGGCATCGAGGTGAGCGAAGACCTCCGGGAGGCGTCGAGCCAACTCCTCGCGAGCCCGCAGCTCCGCGAGCTCTGACTCGACGCTCTTCTTCCCGGCCTCATCGATGAGGGCAGCGTGCTCCGCGGCCTCGCGCGTGCGTGCGAGCGCGTAGCTGTCCAGAGGCCCGACCGGCGGCTCGGAGAGCGCGTGGGGCGTCTCCACCCCACGCTTGCGGAGCAGCGTAGTGGCGGCGCGTGCGTCATCCAGCCATCTTTCGACGCGCTCGCAGGACTCGGCCTCCAGCGCTTCGAGCGCCACGCGGTTTCGAGCAAGGACGGACGGGACGTCGGGCAGTGCGGCATTCGCCGTCTCGATCGCCTGCTCGGCACGGGTCACGCGGAGGGCGATCTCAGCGTTGACGAATACGTCGAAGCGCTCCAGCCGCGCCCGGGCTTGCGCGCTGAGGGGCTGCATGCAAAGCGGACAGTAGGCGGGGTCGTACGTCGGCGGGAACTCGCCTTCCTCGTGCTCGACAAAGGCGCGGGCAGCCTGCCAGAGGGCACGCCACGCCTCCGATCCGGCGCCGGGATGGGGCTCGCCGGTGAAACCCTCGGCGGCTAGAGCCGAGGCCTCCCGGGCGCCCTGCAGCTCGGCGAGCCGCTCAGAGGCGGCGCGCGTCGCGACTGGCCCAAGCGCGCGGTAGATCCCGCGGATCTCCGTCGCGAGAACCACTGTGCGCTGGGCGGCGTCTTCGGCAGCCTTGCGCAGGACCGGAGCCTGCTGGGCCTGGATCTCTCCGTGCTTGCGGGTCAGCTCGTCGAGACGCTCACGCTCCAGCTCGCTGAGGGTCGCGAGCTGTTTTAGATTGGTGGTCTCTGTGCTGGCGCTCAGCTGCGCAAGGATGCCCGCCACGGCGGTCGCCTCGCCGTAGGGCCGCAGATCAAGCGGTGAAGCTGGTTGCGCATCGGCGATCCTCGCAGCGAGCTCCTTGCTTACGCGACCGAGAGCGTTCGCGAGCCGGGTGAGACCCTGAAGCGCCCGCGGCGTGTAGTCGACCTCGGTCTCCCCAACGAGATACTCCTCGGCGCTCAGAGCGTCTGCAACGCAGATCCGCCCCAGCAGCGCCGGCGGCGGCGCCTGGAGATCCACAGGTATGTCCTGCTCGCTCCCGCCGATGGCGATCGTGACCGTTGCGCTCGGCGGCGGGCATCCCCTGGCGCTCACGTTAGCGAGCACAGTCTCCGAGCGCAGCGTACGCCCCGAGTGCTTGAAGATTCGCGAATAGCCAGTCTTGCCGCTGCCATTCTGCCCGTAGACCAGATTCAGCCCGGTCGACGCGAATGCGAGCGTCTGTCCGTCAGCGAGCAGGTTCACGCTGCAGATCTCAGAGATCGAACAGACCGTCAGCGGCTGCACGTCGCCGTCAGCACCCGGAAGATCCTCGGGAGAAACCTCACGGGGAGCCGGTGTGTGCAGCTCTTTCTCGAGCAGGACCGCGATCACCTCCTCGATGTCCCTTTCGGCGATCTCCGGGGAGGCCGCCGCGCGCAGGTAGAGCTCCTGCATCCAAGGTTCGAGTCGCTTGACGCGGGCGTAGATGTCCTGCTGTAGGCTCACAAGCATCGCATCTAAGCATGGTTCCAGCCGGCGGCATACGGCTGCGCGACGCACCTACGTCACTCGGCCGACTCTCAGCGAAGGATGACGCCACTTGCAGCCGGATTTGAGCCCTCAACGAAGGCCACCATCTCTGAGACGGCGCGCTCATCGATGCGCTCCTCCTCGTCGGTCGGGAGCACCTCGACATGTAGTTCTACGAACGCCGCGCTTCCTTCGATCGATTCATGCGACGCCTTCTGTCCCAGCTGAGGAGAGACCAGCGTGCACTGCGGGCTCGGCCATAAGACTTGACTTCTACAAGCTAGAGCTTATAATTATTGGGTGTGGGGAGTCGAGTACACCGACACGTTTGGATCATGGTGGGACGAGCTCACGGCCGAAGAGCAAGAGCGCGTGACCGCAGCCGTCGAGCTGTTGGAGCAGAGCGGCCCCGCACTCGGCCGACCGCTGGTCGACACACTCAAGGGTTCGCGCCATCCAAACATGAAGGAGCTGCGCCCACACGGCGGACATATGCGCGTGATCTTCGCATTCGATCCTCGCCGCACAGCGATCCTGCTACTCGGCGGGGACAAGCGCCACCGCTGGAGCAGTTGGTACGCCGAGACGATTCCCGCAGCCGACGACCTCTACGACGACCATCTCCAGGAACTTCGCAATGAAGGAGCGATCCCATGACCTCCACCAAGACGACAAACAAACGCAAAGGTTTCGACGAGCTGCGCAAGCAGATCGACGCCGACCCGGCACGCCGCGCGCGGGTCGAGGAGCACAAGGCGACGATGCTCGGCGAGCTACGACGCAAGCTCGATCTCACGCAGGCAATCGTCGCCGATCGACTCGACGTATCGCAGGAGAATGTCTCCCAGATCGAGCGCGGAGAGGCCGACGTACGGCTCTCCACGCTGAGCCGCTACATCGAGGCGCTCGGCGGGCACCTCGAGGTGCGCGCAGCCTTTCCGCAGGAGACCGTCGCCCTCAGCCTGGGAGATGCTGCAACGATCCGCCGACGGCGAACGCGCTCTGCATCGCCCGCCGCGAAGGCGTCGAAGGCACGGGCAACACGGACATAGACACTGTAAGCGACCCCTCACCCTGGCTTGATTACTAGAAAGATTCTATTTTTCGGAATCGGGGAGACAGGATTTGAACCTGCGACCGCCCGGCCCCCAGCCGGGTGCGCTACCAGACTGCGCCACTCCCCGTGGCTTTGGATCCAAGCCTAGCGCGAGACGGCTCCAAGCGGGCGACGGGAATTGAACCCGCCCTTGAAGCTTGGAAGGCTTCCGTGCAACCACAACACTTCGCCCGCAAGCTGGCCGGATGATACCGCCCGCGCACCATCCGTCCCGAGCGCCCGCTAGGGTTTAAGCCGTGCCCCAACGGCCCATACGGTCTCTGGCCGTCGTCGGCGTGCTCGCCATTGGCGACTACCTGCTGTGGAACTGGTCGGTCGGCGCCAACTACGACGTCATCGCGCTGGTGGCCGGCGTGACGCTGATCCCGCTGCTGATCGCACTTGCGTGGCTGGTGGTGGTCGCGACCGCGCGGCTCCTCGCCCACGCCGCGCACCGCCCTCGGGCGACCTCCGCCGCCGAGCCCCACCGCGCACTCGGCGATCCCACTCCCGCCACCGCCACGGTTGCCGCGGGGCGGACGGGATCCGAATCCACCGCCGCCTCCCCGTCTTCGAAGCTCGCCGCGTGAAGCGCCGCTGGATCGCGCTCACCGCCCTGCTCCTGCTCGCCGGTATGGCACTCGGCGGTTATGTGTATGCGCGCAACCGCACCGGCTCGATCTACCACCCACACGCCCGCTTCGTGCCCCAGGCCAACCCGACGCTGCCCAAGCGCGGGCCCGAACGGTTTTCGTGGCCGCTGTACGGGTACACCGCCAACCACGCCCGCTACTACCCGGCTCCCACCAGCCTGCGCCCCCCCTTCAAGCAGGTGTGGGCCGTGGGCGGCAGCTCGCTGCGGGAGTTCCCGCCGGTGCTCTCCGAAAACCGGATCTTCCAGCTCACCGACAACGGCGTCCTCACCGCCGTGGACAAGTGGGACGGGCAGATCCTCTGGAGCCGCGGGTTAGGCGCCCTCTCGGCCTCCACCCCCGCCGTGGGAGGCAACACGGTGTACGCGACGGTGCTCGCCCGCGCGCCCGGCTCCGAAGAAGGGCGCATCGTCGCGCTCGACGTCACCGACGGCGCGGTCCGCTGGTCGCGCAGCCTGCCCTCGCGCAGCGAGTCCTCGCCGCTGCTCAACCACGGGAGGCTTTACTTCGGCTCCGAAGACGGCACCGTGTACGCGCTCGAAGCCGCCAGCGGGCGCACCGTGTGGACGTACCATGCCGCCGGCGCGGTCAAGGCCAGCCCAACGCTGGTCAACGGGGTGCTCTACTTCGGCGACTACTCCGGGCACGTGCAGGCGATCAGCGAGCGCACGGGGCAGCGGCTGTGGCTGGCGGGCTCCGAAGGCGCGCTGTTTGGCAGCGGCACCTTCTACTCGACCG
>JBEKYV010000490.1:0-3017 GCA_049510515.1 Solirubrobacteraceae bacterium
GGCCACGACGTGTTCGTCAACGTGGTGGGGGGCGTGCGCGTCGACGAGCCCGGGGTGGACCTAGCGATCGCCCTCGCGGTCGCCGGCGCGCGCCGCGGGGTGCCGATCGGCGTTGTGGACGACGGCCCAGGATCCGCAGGTGGCGCCGCGAGAGACGATGGCGCTCCCCTCGCATGCTTTGGCGAGCTTGGCCTGACGGGAGAGCTGCGCTGGGTGGGCCACCCCGAGCGCCGCCTGCAGGAGGCTGCCAGATACGGGCTGAGCGACGTGCTTGCCCCCGCCGGCAGCGGCGCGGGCGCCCGTGAGGTGGGCACTTTGCGCGAGGCGCTTGCGGCAGCATTGCCAGGGGCGGGGCGCATCACCCGCCCCGCCCCGGTCGCCGCGTAGGGGGCCGGTCTCCCTGGCCAGCGGTGGTTGTGCACCGTCGGTTGGGCCGTGCCGAGGGGTCTTGCGCGACCGGAGGGTACGCGGTCACCCGGCCGCCCGCCCGAGGAGGAGCTAAATCTAGGCCCAATGCCGTAAAATGCCCATTGTGGCTCCACGATCCGGCGAAGATTTCGATAGCGAAGCACGCTCGGAGCCCGGCCTGATGAGGGCGCTTGAGATGGTCGCGCCGGGGACCGCATTGCGCGAGGGGATGGAGAACATCCTGCACGCGCGCACCGGGGGGTTGATCGTGATCGGCGACCCCGAGGAGCTGAGCTTCCTCTTCTCGGGAGGGATCAAGCTCGACATCGACTATGCCCCGGCGCTGCTCTACCAGGTGGCGAAGATGGACGGGGCGATCATCCTCAACGCGAACTCCACCAAGATCGCGCTGGCAAACGTGCAGCTGATGCCCGACCCGACGATCCTCACGCTGGAGACGGGCACCAGGCACCGCACAGCGGAGCGCATCTCCAAGCAGACCGACGCGCTGGTGATCGCAATCTCCCAGCGCCGAGAGGTGGTGTCGCTATATTCGGGCGGCACCAAGTACATCCTTCAGGACATCCCCGTGGTGCTCGCCAAGGCCAACCAGGCGCTGGCGACGCTCGAGAAGTACCGCACCCGCCTGGACCAGGTCTCCACCCGGCTGACCGCCCTGGAGTTCGAGGGCGGTGTCACCCTGCACGACGTGCTCACCGTGCTGCAGCGCTCGGAGCTCGTGACGCGGATGGCGGTCGAGATCGAGCGCTACATCGTCGAGCTGGGCACCGAGGGGCGCCTGATCGAGATGCAGCTGGAGGAGACGATGGTGGGAGCCGCCTCCGAAAAGGCGGCACTCGTGCAGGACTATCTTGCGGGCTACAGCGACGAGGCATTTGCCTCATCGCTGGACCAGATGGGGCGGCTGGGTCATCAGGACCTGCTGGACTTCGGCAGGCTGGCCGAGCTGGTCGGGTATGACCGCAAGCTGAACACGCTCGACTACGCGGTGTCCCCGCGCGGTCATCGCATCCTTGGTCGCATCCCCCGGCTGCCGAAGCTGGTCGTAGCGGAGATCATCAAGGAGTTTGGCGGCTTGGACGAGCTGCTAGCGGCTACGGACGCCGAGCTCGAGGCGATCGAGGGAGTTGGGGAGATACGCGCGAAGGACATCCGCGAGGGCCTTCGTCGCCTGCAGGAGATCAACCTCGTGGATCGTTATCTGCAGACGTGAACCCAGAGCGAGGTCACCTGACCGGCTCGATCACAAAGGAGGACAGTCATTCCCATTCCCCAGGCAATCGAAGCAGAGTTGATGGAGGATCTCGACGTCGTCAGTGAAGTCGAGTGCATCGAGTTCGAGTTGGGGGACCACGTGGTGTACCCCCATCACGGCGCCGGTAAGGTCCTCAAGAAGGAGGATCTGGAGGTGCTCGGCGAATGTCGCGAGTACCTGACGATCAAGATCCTGCACAACGACATGACCGTGAAGGTTCCGACAGAGAACGCGGGGATCGCCGGCTTGCGCAGAGTGATCGACGAAGACACCGTGAAGAAGGTGCTGGACGTGCTCCAGGACGAAGTCTCGGACATGCCCAAGAACTGGAACCGACGGTTTAAGCATAACCGCGACAAGATCAAGACCGGCGACATCTACGAGCTGGCCGAGGTGGTGCGCAACCTCGCGCTGCGTGAGAGCGAAAAGGGGCTGTCGACGGGAGAGAAGCAGATGTTCACGCGCGCCAAGAAGATCCTCGCTTCCGAGCTGATGTATGCGCTGGACAAGGACGAGGACGAGGCCGAAGGCTATCTCGACGAGCTGCTGGCCAACTCCGCCTCGAGCAAGCTGGCGATGGCCGAGTGAGGGTCTGAGGGGCTCTCGCGCACGCGGCAGTTGATCCCTGCCGCGTGCGCGACAGTCGGCCCTCGTGCTCCGCAGCATGGGTATCGCTTGCGCTCGCGTTGCAACCACAGGCCGTGAGCCGTACCGCGTGATGGCCGCTCCGATATCGAGGTGGCTGTGACCGTCGCGCTGATTGTCGCCGCCGGCAAGGGCGAGCGCCTGGGGGCGGACGGTCCCAAGGCGCTCGTACCGCTCGCCGGCCGCCCGTTGCTGCAGTGGAGCGTGGACGCGCTGCGCGCGGTCGCCTCGATCGAGCGGATCGTGGTGGCGCTGCCTCCCTGCGTGAGCGCGCCGGAGGGCACGATCGGCGTGCCGGGCGGCAAGGTGCGCTCGGAGTCGGTGCGCCTCGCGCTCGCCGCGGCCGGCGCGGGGGATCCGGTGCTGGTGCACGATGCCGCCCGCCCGTTGCTGAGCGGCGAGCTGGCCGAGCGGGCGATCGCCGCCGTGCTGGCGGAGGGGGTGGACGCGGCGATCGCCGCGGCCCGCGTGACCGATACGATCAAGCGCGTGGAAGATAGAGAGGGGGAGGAGGAGGGGGGGGTTGCTGTGCTGGAGACCCTGGACCGCTCGAGGCTGTGGGCGGTGCAGACCCCGCAGGTGTTCCGCCGCGCCGCGCTGGAGCGTGCGCTGGACGTGCCCGACGAGGTGCTGGCAAAGGCGACCGACGACGCCTGGCTGGTCGAGCGCGCGGGGGGTCGTGTGGTGG
>JBEKYV010000491.1:0-3009 GCA_049510515.1 Solirubrobacteraceae bacterium
GCGATGCTGGGGGTGGCGCTGCTGGCACCCGGGCTGCCGGCCGACGTCGAGGGTTGGTTGCGGCGGATGCAGAACGATCTGCTCGACCTCGGCGCCGACCTCTCGGTGCCCGCCAGTGACGAGCGCGAGCGGCTGCGGATCACCGCCGAGTACACCGAGTGGCTGGAGCGAGCGTGCGACGAGGTCAATGCCAAGCTCGCTCCGCTGCACTCGTTTGTGATCCCCGGGGGCACACCCGCGGCGGCCCATCTGCACGTCTGCCGCACGGTGTGCCGCCGCGCGGAGCGGCGCGCGCTGGCGGTGGAGGACGCCAACCCCGAGACGGTGCGCTACCTCAACCGCCTCTCCGACCTGCTGTTCATCCTTGCGCGCGCGGTCAACGAGCAGGACGCGGAGCCGCTGTGGGATCCCGGCGCGCACGAGGCCGATCCCAATTCGGACCCATCGCCACGATCGTGAGCGACACGCACAGCCCCGCCAGCAGGTAGCCGCCGAGCACGTCGGAGGGCATGTGCCAGGCGAGGATCAACAGCGAGCAGCCGACCGCCACGGCGAACGCGCAGCCAAGGACCGCGACCACGGGGCGCAGGCGGTGGGGGGTGACGAGCAGCGCGCACAACACCAGCGTCATCGCCGCCGTGGCATGCCCGCTCGGCCAGGAGGCGGAACCGATCACCTGGTAGCCGACGCGGTCGTGGTGGTGAGCGAGCAGCGGCTTGAGCAGTTCGGCAATGCCGATCGCGGCAGGCACCACGACGGCGACCGCTAGCGCCACCCGTGGGCGTCGGCGCAGCAGCGCCCCGGCGACGATCAGCACCGCCCACACGATGTACAGCAGCGGATCGAGCAGGTGCAGCATGTGGTTGGCGAACGTGTCCACGCGGGGCCGCTCGAGCTTGGTGAAGTCGTTGAGCAGCATCGCGTCGCGCAGGTGGATCGCCGGGACGAGCTCCGCCAGCACCCATGTGACGGCCATCGCCAGCGCGCAGAGGAGCGCGGCCCATGCCGCCCAGGCGATGCTCGGCTCAGGCGCGCGGCCTGCGTGCTCGCGCGCCGGCCCATCCGCGCCGTGGCGGGTGGTGTGCGGCGACGCCGTCAAAGGTGCGCTCGACATCCTCCAGAGGGTAGAGGCTCGCCGCGCGGTGGACGCCTGTCACCAGCCCTCCGCAATCGGAGCGCAGGCAGGCAACCCGGGCGGGACCCCGACCCAACCGAGAATCGGGCCGGCGAACGTCGCCTCACCCGATCGGGAACGGCGCGCGCGCCAGCGCGGTGAGCGCCTCGGCGGTGACCCACACCGGGGTCTGGGTGCTGGTGCGCGAGTAGCGCACGCTGCCGTTGGTGGCGACCAGGCTCTGCAGGTAGCCGAGCGGGGAGCGACTGCCGGAGCGGTGGATCGCTTCGACGCTGCGCCCCGCAGCGGTAAGGCCCTGCACGGCCCACGAAGTGGACTGCGCGTTGGATTCGCCTCCCGGCTGCTCGGGGAAGCCGCCGTCGAGGTTCTGCGCGTGCAGCAGGAACGCCACCGCGTGTTCGACGCCCGCGCCGGAGCGGATCCCGGTGTCAACCAGCGCCTGCAGCGCCGCGGCGGTGTCGTCCACGTCGCTGGAGCCGCCCCGCACATCGAAGTTAAAGCCGCCGTCGGAGTCCTGCTGGCGCGCGATCCACTCCCCCGCGGCGCGCACCGCAGGATCGCTCGCGGAGCGCCCGGTGGCGCGCAGCGCGAACACGGCGAACGCGGTGAGGTTGACCTGCTGCGAGAACGAGCCGTCGCGCTCGCGGTAGCGCAGCAGCCCCGCCAGCAGGTTTTTGCCCGCCAGCGAGGTTGCAGGCGCACCGCAGGCGCGCAGCGCGAGCATCGTGCGCTCGTAGTCGCCCGCGCCTTCGAGCGTTCCCGCCTGCGCGCGCAGTGCTTCGAGCACGGTGTGCCCGTCGCGGCGCACGCTCTGCGGGTTGCGCCCGGCGGCAGCGAGGCCGATCGCCGCCCACGCGGAGTACAGCTCGCTGGCGGACTGCCCCGCCGCGGCGCCCCAGCCGCCGTCGGCGTTCTGGGCGGAGGCGAGGTAAGCGATCTCGCGGGATACGCTCGCGCGAGCGGCGGAGGCCGGGGACGCACTCTCTGTGAGGGCCCCGATCGCCACGAGGACGATCATCACCGCGGCCCCGGCGGGCGGGCGGGCGGTCTCCCAGCGGATATCCATCCGTGAGCGCACCCGTGCCAGCACGCGCGCCAGCTCGGGGGCGAAGGCGAGGCCGAACAGGAAGGAGGCGACGACGTCGGTGACGTCGAAGGGCAGTGCGGCGCCGGCGACGAGCAGGAACGCCGCTGGGGTGTGCGTGGCGCCGATCGTCCACGTGTACACGTTCATGATCTCCTTTGCAAGCAGTGCAGTAAAAGCGCAGGCGAGCGCCAGCGGCAGCCGCCCGAGGCGCCTGCCCGAGAGCCGCCCGAGTGCGGCGCCGATCAGCCCCACCAGCCCCCAGGCGGCCATCTGCCAAGGGGTGTAAGCGCCCTGGCCGAGCATCACGTTGGAGGCCAGCATCCCCACCGCGCCGACGCTGAAGCCCGGTAGGGGGCCGAGCGCGTAGCCGACGACCAGGGTGATCGCCGTGATCGGCTTGACGTCGGGCAGCGCCACGAAGGCGTCGCGCCCCAGTGCGGCGACCGCCGCCAGCGTGGCCACGACGGCGACCATCCGCGCGGAGGGGCGGGCACGCTCGTACGCCAGCCACCCCACCAACAGCGCGACCCCGACGAGCATCGACAGCTGGCGCCGCCAGGGCCAGCGTGGCGATCAAAGCTGGGGTCTCTGTGACCTCGCGACGTCCTGACCGGCCCTTCCAGAGCCGTCGATAATGTGAGCGCAACCTAGCCACCGATGCCTGAACAAGGAGCTGCCGCATGCAACTCACCTCGCGTTTGCTCACCCTGCTCGATCGCCTGAGCAGCCCAGCGACCGTCCATGCCCATTGCGATCTGCCCTGCGGTGTGTACGACCCCGCCCAAGC
>JBEKYV010000492.1:0-2992 GCA_049510515.1 Solirubrobacteraceae bacterium
GCATCAAGACAGGGCTGAATGACGCCTTTGTCATCGATACGCCGACGCGCGACCGCTTGGTGAAGGCCGACCCGAAATCGGCGGAATTGCTGAAGCCGTTCCTGCGCGGCGAGAACGTCAAGCGCTGGCGCGTCGAGCCCGAGGGCCTGTGGCTGATCGACACGCCGAAGGGCAAGGTCGACATTGACGCCTACCCGGCGGTGCGGGACTGGTTGCTGCCGTTCAAGCCGCAGTTGGAGGCGCGGGCGACGAAGCAGGAGTGGTTCGAGCTGCAGCAGGCGCAGTTGGCGTACCAACCGAGGTTTGCACGTCCGAAAATCATTTATGGACATTTCGTGTCGATTTCCACGGAGATTTGACCCGGGTTTTCCATTGAGAACTGACCCGGGTTGATGATGGTTTAAGGGTCAGGCGTTCGTCAAGTTCCGAGGCTTCTCCTTTGCGGGTTTGGCGGCTTTCGCCGAGCTGTTCTTGAAGCGGAAGCTGTCGTTTCCGGCTTCGAGGATATGGCAGCGATGGGTGAGGCGGTCGAGCAGCGCCGTCGTCATCTTCGCATCACCGAAGACTCCTGCCCATTCGCCGAAGCTGAGGTTTGTGGTGATGATGACGCTGGTGCGTTCGTAGAGCTTGCTCAGCAGGTGGAACAGCAGCGCCCCGCCGGAGGCGCTGAACGGCAGGTAGCCAAGCTCGTCGAGGATGACGAGATCGGAATAGGCGAGGCGTCCGGCGATCTGCCCGGGTTTTCCTTGGTGTTTTTCTTGTTCAAGGGCGTTGACGAGTTCGACGGTTGAGAAGAACCGCACGCGCTTGCGGTGATGTTCGATGGCCTGGACGCCGATGGCGGTGGCGAGATGCGTCTTGCCCGTGCCGGGCCCGCCGACCAGGACGGCGTTATGGGCGTCCTCCAGGAACTCGCAGCGGTGAAGCTGGCGCACCAGCGCCTCGTTGACCTCGCTGCTGGCGAAGTCGAAGCCGGCGAGGTCGCGATAGTTCGGGAAGCGCGCCGCCTTCAACTGGTAAGCGGTCGATCTCACCTCCCGGTCGGCGGTCTCCGCCTTCAAGAGCTGCGACAGCATCGGCAGCGCGGCCTCGAAGGCTGGCGAGCCCTGTTCGGTCAACTCACCGACGGCTTGGGCCATGCCGAGCATCTTGAGGCTGCGCAGCATGATGACGATGGCGCCGGCGGCAGGATTATGACGCATGGCGCGTCTCCCGGGCCTTGCGCAGGGCGTCGTAGCGCTCGACGTTGGCCTGCGGCTCGGTGGTGAGCGCCAGCGCGCCCGGCGGCTTGAGCGGCGGCGCATCGAGCGGCTTGCCGTCGACCAGGCGATGCAACAGGTTCAAGATGTGCGTCTTGGTCGGCGCGCCCGCTTCCAGCGCCAGCTCGACGGCGGTGAGCACGGCCTGCTCGTCATGCTGGAGGACGAGAGCGAGGATCTCGACCATCTCGCGGTCGCCGCCCGGCGTCTTGAGCATGCGTTGTTGCAGAGCCCGGAAGGCGGGCGGCATCTCGGCGAAGGGCGCGCCGTTGCGCAACGCGCCGGGCTTGCGCTGGAGGACCGCGAGGTAGTGCCGCCAGTCGTAGACCGTCGCGCTGCTGGTGCGGTCATGCGAGCGGGCGAATACGCGGGCGTGCTCGCACACGATCTGTCCCTCGGCTCCGACGACGACGCGCTCGGGGTAGACGCGCACGCTGACCGGGCGATTGGCGAAGGACGCCGGCACGCTGTAGCGATTGCGCTCCAGGTGGATCAAGCACGTCGGCGAGACGCGCTTGGTGTGCTCCACGAAGCCGTCGAACGGGCGCAGATGCTGCGCCAGGTCCTGCGCTTCCTCGCGCCAGACATCGGCGACCATGCCCGGTTGCGAGCCGTGCGGGATCTCAGCCCACAGTTCCCGGCATCGTGCCTCCAGCCAGTCGTTCAGCGCCGCAAGCGAGGGGAAGCTCGGGGTCGGCTGCCACAGCCGGTGACGCGCGTCCTGGACGTTCTTCTCGATCTGCCCCTTCTCCCATCCCGAGGCTGGATTGCAGAACTCGGCCTCGAACAGGAAGTGGCTGACCATGGCCGAGAAGCGCGTGTTGACCTTGCGCTCCTTGCCCCGCCCAACTTTATCGACCGCCGTTCGCATGTTGTCGTAGATGCCCCGCCGCGGCACGCCGCCCAGCACGCGAAAGGCGTGGTTGTGGGCGTCGAACAACATCTCATGCGTCTGCCGCGGATAGGCCCGCAGAATGAAGGCGCGGCTGTAGGCAAGCTTGACGTGGGCGACCTGCAATTTGGTCCGTTCGCCCGCGATGATCGCCCAGTCTTCCGACCAGTCGAACTGGAACGCCTCGCCCGGCAGAAAAGCCAGCGGCACGAACGCGCCGCGGCCACAGGTCTGTTCCTCCCGATGCCGCGCCGCCTTCCACTCGCGGGCGAATGCGGCCACGCGATTGTAGGAGCCGTCGTAGCCCAGCGTGACCAGATCGGCGTGCAATTGCTTGCCCGTCCGTTTCTGCTTGCGTGACTTCGCTGCCTCCTGGCGCAGCATGTGCGACAGCTTGTCGGCGAATGGGTCGAGCCCGCTTGGCCGTCCGGGCGTGTTGAACTTCGGCTCGACGCTGTCCGAGCGCAGGTACTTGCGCACCGTGTTCCTCGACAGCCCCGTACGCCGCGCGATCTCCCGGATCGAATAATGCTGCCGAAATCGCCAGCGTCGGATGATGCTCAATAGCTCCATGATGATCACTCCGCGTTCCCTCGCTTCTGTCGAGGGGGAGAGGTTCGAACATGGGTCAGTTCTCGATGGAAAAACCTGCGCTAAAGGGTCAGTTCTCGGTGGAAATCAACAGCGAGTACCAACCGTTTTGATTTCGACCACTGGCGGCTACGACAGCCCCCTTAGAATCTTCGCACCCTCGCATGAAGTCCAATCTCGACGTGCTCGACATACCGGCCGAGAACATTCATCGACTTCCATCCGCCGGCTTGCATGATGGGAAGGATGC
>JBEKYV010000493.1:0-2991 GCA_049510515.1 Solirubrobacteraceae bacterium
GGGCCGATGGAGGCGTTGAACGCATCACCGGTGTAGGAGGCGACCCACTCATACGTGCCGGCCTGGCTCGCGGGGAGCGTCGGTGACGAGTAGGCGCCGTTGCCGCTCACCGACACACTGACGCTCGGCGCGTTGGCGGCTGAGCATCCCGGGTCGTTGGGTCCGTAGAGCTTCCAGACGATGCGACCCGTCGGGCTGTCGCCGCCGGTCAGCGTGGCGACGTCCTTGATCGACGTACCGACCGTGGCGCTCGCCGGCGAGGCGCTCGTGGTCAGCGCTGGCGTCGCCTGGATCGTGACCGTGCTGATTGCTCTGCTGACGGCGGCGCTGCTGCTGGTTGCCGGCTACACCGGCTACGCCGTGCTGTCGGTGGCGGTGGGTGGGTCGGCGGCGATCAATCTTTTCTGAGCCCAACCAATGATAATGAGATCCTGTCTCATTTGGTATAGGGCTCCAACAAAGTCGTTCGACCCTCCACCACCGGGTACACAATGCTCTCTTTTTGGACCCCAACCAAAAGAGAATGAGACTTGATCTTATTTGGTTGGGGCTCCAAGCCTAAGCCATTCCTCCAGCGCCCGTGCCGCCCGGCCGCGATGGCTGATCGCGTCCTTCTGCGCATCGCTCAACTCCGCCATCGTCTTCTCCGTTTCGCCAGCCAAGGTCCTCCCTGTGTCGCCAGCCGAGGTCCTCTCTGTGTCGCCAGCCGAGGTCTTCTCCGTGTCGCCAGCCAAGGTATGGGGACCGTCGTTGGGCAGGAACGCGGGGTCGTAGCCAAAGCCCCCCTCCCCCCGCGGCACGGCGGCGAGACGGCCGGTGCAGCGCTCTTCGAACAGCCGCTCGATCTCAGCGGCGGGGTCAACGTAGACGAGCGCACACACATACGCGAGCGCGCTGCCGGCGGGCGCCTCACGCAGCAACTTGTCGAGGTTCTGCTGGTCGGTGGCATGCTCTCCGGCGAAGCGCGCCGAGCGCACCCGAGGGGCGCCGCCGAGCGCGGCCGCTTCGATCCCGGAGTCGTCGGCGATCGCCACCTCGCCGGTAGCCGCGGCGGCGGCGCGGGCCTTGCCGAGCGCGTTCTCGGCGAACGTCTCGCCATCCTCGGGAGGCAGCTCCACCCCGTCCGGCAGCAGTGCGATCTCGTGGTCGGGCAGCAGCCGCCCCAGCTCGCGGCGCTTGTGCTCATTGTGGGTCGCCAGCAGTAGCCTCACGGGAGGAGCGCTCCAGCCTCTGGCGCTCCGGCGCGGTCGCCTGCCGGCACAGGGCTCCGCAGGGCGACCACGAAGACGCTCCGCGCGACAACCACGAAGCGCATCAACCGGGCGGGGAGGCGATCGCCCGCTCCTGCGCCGCGCGCAACTGCTCGATCCCGCCCGCCGCCAGCGCCAGCAACTCGTCGAGCGAGGCGCGCGAGAGCGGGGTGCGCTCGGCCGTGGCCTGCACCTCCAGGAGGTCGCCCTCGCCGGTCATCACCACGTTGGCGTCTACCTCCGCGGTCGAGTCCTCGGAGTAGTCGAGGTCCAGTAGCGCCAGCCCGTCGACCATCCCGCAGGACACCGCCGCCACCGAGCCGGTGAGCGGAGGGCGCTCGAACGCCTCTTTCTCAGCCAGGCGGGTGCACGCCAGCGAGAGCGCCACGTAGGCACCGGTAATCGACGCGCAACGCGTGCCCCCATCGGCCTGCAGCACATCGCAGTCGAGGTAGATCGTGCGTTCCCCCAGCGCCTTGAAGTCGATCACGCCGCGCAGCGCGCGCCCGATCAGCCGCTGAATCTCGACCGAACGCCCGTCGAGGCGCCCGCGAGTGGCATCGCGCTGCTTGCGGTCGCCAGTGGAGGCGGGCAGCATCCCGTACTCCGCAGTCACCCACCCGCGGCCCTTGCCGGCCATCCAGCGCGGCACATTCTCCTGCGCGGAGGCGGTGCAGATCACACGTGTCTCCCCCACCGAGATCAGCGCCGACCCGGTGGCGGTGCGCATGAAGCCCGGCTCGATCGTCACCGGGCGCAGCCCGTCAGGCGCGCGGTTGTAGCTGCGTGCGCGGGTCATCCGATCGCCTCCGCCGCCGCCAGACGCACCTGCTCGACCGGCCCGAGCGGCATCTGCAGGAAGCGCGTGCTCTGCTCCCTGAACGTCTCCACGTCGCCAGTACAGAGAAAGCTGTAGGCGCCCTCGCCGGCACGGGGATTGAGCAGGTCGCGCGTGGAGAGCGCATGCTCCACCTGGCGCGCGAGCGCCGCCCCGGAGGTGATCAGCGTCACCCCCGGTCCGAGCATCCGCTGCAGCATCGGCGCGATCAGCGGGTAGTGGGTGCAGCCGAGAATCACGGTGTCCACCTCGGCAGCCTTCAACGGGGCACACGCCTCGCGCACGCTCTGCACAACACGCTCGTCGAACTGCGCGCCGGCCTGGATGATCGGCGCGAGCGTCGGGCACGGCACCGCCGTGAGCGTGACGTGCGGGTCCACCGCCTGCACCGCATGCTCATACGCGCGGCTGGAGACTGTGGTCGGCGTCGCCAGCAGGCCGATCCGCCCGCTGCGAGTGCTCGCCACCGCCTGCACGGCCTCGGGGCGCACCACCCCGAGCACGTCAACGCCCAGGGTCGTGTCCATCATCCGCTGCTGGAGCGCCCCCAGCGCCGCGGACGTCGCTGAGTTGCAGGCAACCACCAGCAGCTTCACCCGGCGACCCAGGAGCTCCTCGGCAATCTCCACCGAGAAGTGCTCGAGCTCCTCGCGGGAGCGCTCGCCGTAAGGGAAGCGTGCGGTGTCGCCGAGGTAGAGGAAGTCCTCCCGCGGCAGCGCCACCAGCAGCTCGTGCAGCACGGTGAGACCGCCGATCCCCGAGTCGAACACCCCGATGGGGCGCGCTCGATTGCCTGCCGCGAGGTTGGCCATGCGGCTCATCATCTCAGAGCGCTACCGTCGCGGGTCGTGCGAGCGCTGGTCGTGTCCAACATGCTTCCCGACGCCGGCCACCCCGAGCGGG
>JBEKYV010000494.1:0-2991 GCA_049510515.1 Solirubrobacteraceae bacterium
TCGGGGAGGTCGCGAGGAAGGGATTCTCGCCCTTGGCTCTGAACGCCGAGGTCTCTTCCAGGCGCACCCAACCGTCGAGGATCGGCTTGGGATCGATCAACGGCGCGCCGGCGCCCGTGGGGCGGATCTGGAAGAGCATTTGCCCCTCGGTCGCGGCAGTGGTGGGGGCGGCCGCGGAAGATGAAGACGCCACCCCGCTCTGCCCCGTCGCGGGTGCCCCCGCACCCTGCCCCGTCGCGGGAGAGGAGGCCGCCCCTGCATCTTCGCCGGCCGCTCCGACGTGTCCGAGCACGGTGCCCGCCAACACCTGCACCCCGGGATGCAGCGGGTTTAGATAGACCTCGTTGGGACCGGCGCGGAAAGCGTGCGGCGTAGAGGTCGCCCCGCCCTTTGGAGCAACCGGGAGCACCGGAGGCGGTGAGGTCGGCGTCGGTGCGGGCGGCGTTTCCAGGGCGTTGGCCGCACCCATCGTCAGACCAGTGGTGACCGCAGCCTGCGAGAGGGGCGAGTGCGGCTGCACGCCGGCGCTGGCGGGCGCGCTGGGAGCGGGACCAGCGCCGCCGGCGCTCGGATGGGAGATCCGCGAGCTGACGGCGGTGTCCACACGCGGTTCGAGCACCGGATACACCGTGGCGACTTCACCCAGCTGCGCGTAGGTGTAGGTGTTGCCGTAGGCGTCGCGCAGCGAGACGTAGTGCCCAAGCGCCGGCGATTCGCCGACAGCGGTTATTTCGCCATCCTGCACCGCGATCACGGGCGCCCCGGTAGGCGCGTAGATCACGGTCCCCGCGAGCAATGAGCTCCCACCCACCCGGCGGGATCCTGATCCTCCGGGGGCGGCCGGGAAGCCGTCGCTGAAGTGCGCTTCGGCGTGCACGGGGAAGCGCGATTCGGTGAGGCCGGTCACCGCGCTAAGCAGTTCGGGGGGTGTGCCGCCGAGCAGTTGCGCGCGCAGCATCACCGCTTCGACGTAGGCTGCGGAGTGGTTGTAGGAGAACACGGCGTCGCGGATGTGCCGCGCCCCGCCGGCGGCCGCCAGATAGCGCGCCGCGGCGAAGATCGCGTCGGCGGGGTTGTAGGGGTCCTCGTAACCGGAGCCGGTCGCATCCACCCCATACCGGGCCCACGAGGAGGGCAGGAACTGCATCCAGCCCTCGGCGCCGGCGCTGGAGACGTTGAGGTCGCGCCCGTAGTCGGTCTCCACCTCGTTGATCGCCGCCAGCACCTGCCAGGGGATGTCGTACGCGGTGCCGGCTGCCTGGTAGATCGGCAGCAGGAACGGGGGGACGCGGAAGCTTTCGATGAAGAAGCCGGGGATCCCACCGATCGCCTCCCCGAGCGCGCCCGGCAGGGGCGGGGTGAGCGTGGAGGGCGGCGGCGCGGGCGCGTTGGAGGGCTTCACGGTGGTGCTCTTCCCGGTGCTCGTCTTGCCCTTGCCCTTGCCCTTGCCCTTGCCGTTGCCGGCCGTCCCGGTCCCGGCCTGACGGTGGGTGCGGCTGCCCGCCCGTTCGCCATGCCCGCCGCCTTCGCCCGGCGCGCTCTGCGCCTGGGGGCTCTGGCTGCGCACTTCGGGGGCGGGCGTGGTGGGGGTCGTTTCGGTTGTGCCCTGCTGAGTCGAGGGGCTCGATTCCACAGCCGGCGTGGTTTCGGTTTCGGCGACCGGTTCGCCCACCTGCCCATGCATGCCTACCGGCGGCGCTTCGGGGGCCGGCACGGTTGTAGTCGTGGTCGGGGTTGTACTGGAGTTGGAGGCGGTTTCTCCCCGAGCCATGGAGGCACCCACGACAGGCAGCATCAGCGCGAACGCGACGGCGAGAGCCGCGCGACGGTGGCTGTGGCGTGCGCGGGTCATCGATCAGTTGCCGAGCAGGTAGTTGAGCAGGAGGCCGCCGGCTTCGGAGCTTTCGCTCGGCGGGCTGTAATAGGTGGTGCCGGCGCTCGCTCCTCCGACCGGCTGGGCGACGGCGGAGGGGAGGCCGAGGCCGGTCCCGGTGCCCGCGGCGCTCCCGCCCCCTTCGGAGCCGGGGTACTCGGCCATCGCCTGCGAGAGGGTGGCGCCTTTGAGCATCGCTTCGATGCGCGCCATTGGGAGCGTCGTGTCGGTCGCTTTCACGCTCGCCGCCTGCGCGCGGCTTTCCGTCTGCGTACTGGCGCTCGCTGCGCTGGCCCCGGGGATGAAGTTGGAGCGGCATTCCTGTTCGAGCACGATTTTGTAGGCGACGCATTTGTTGCCGACCACGACTGCGCGGGCGAAGTGGCCGAGCGAGTCGTAGCCGTTGACGTCGCCGGCGCCCATGAAGATGAAGTCGAGCAGCCGCTCGATGCCCCCTGTGGAGCGCAGGCTGGAGAAGAGTTCGGAGAAGCTCTTCGCGAACGGCGTCGCCGCGCTGCCAAGCGACTCGATCCGCGTGAGCAGCGGCTTGGTGGCGACGAGCGCGGTGCCGATCTTCTTCGAGGTGGAGCCGAGGCTTTTGAAGTACTGCGTGGTGCTCGCCGAGAAAGGCCCGATGTTCTGGAAGGTCTTGTTGATGCCGGGGGCGGCGACGCCGAGGTCGGTGAACGTCGGGGTCGCCTGTTCGGCGAACGCTTCGAGGTGTTTGAGGTAGGGACGCAGCGCTCGCAGGAAGGCCGGGAATTCGTGCAGGTTGGTCGCCAGTTCGGAGCTGTGGCGGGCGGCGGCCGCCGCGACGGTGCTGCTCTGGGCGAAGAATTCGGAGAACTGCTTGCGTTCGCGCACGAGCGGTTCCAGCGCCTTGTTGCCTTCTTCGGCGAGGTTGCCGAGCACCTTGTTCTGCGAGGCGAGGATCCCGATCACCTTTTCCAGTTCCCGCAGCGCCGGGTTGGAGCGGTGCAGGACGGCGTTGAGATCGCTGCCGCGCCCGGCGAGGCCGGTGCCGAGTTCGTTGAGGATGATCGTCAAGCGCTGGTTCTCGGAGAGGTGGCCGATGTCGCTGAGCAGGTCGACGCCGACCGGGCTGGAGGTGTGGGTGA
>JBEKYV010000495.1:0-2975 GCA_049510515.1 Solirubrobacteraceae bacterium
CGGGGGGTTGTGTACTGCCTGGCGATCCTCGCCTGCCTCGCGCTCGCCGGCACGCTGCCGCTGCTCGGTACGGCCGTGCGGGCGCTGCCGTGGTATGTGCGCGATCTGCTCCTGCCGGCGGGGCTGGCGGCGCTGCTCACGATGATTCGCGTGGAGGGCCGGCCGTTTCACCTCGCTGCCGCCGCCTTGTTGCGTCATCTTTTCGGACCCCACCAGCTTGCCGGTCTGCTGCCCGCGGGTGGATCGCACGCTGCCTCCACAGGCCGGTCGTCCCCCGCGGGCCGGTCGGCCGGCGCGGCGGGCTGGCTGGGCGCCGCTCCCAAGGGGGTGTGGCGCCCGGAGGAGCTGCTGCTACTCCCCGACGACTCCAACCGGCGCCCGTGCCGCCTGCGTTACAGCGGACCCGGTGCCGTGCGCATGACGGCCAACAGGCAGGTGCTCGTGTTGGAGCGCGGCGCCGAGCTGCGGGTGAAGGCGCTTGTCCCGCGTGGGGCCGAGCTACGGGTGAAGGCGCTGGTCCCTAGCGGCGCCGGGGCACGGTAGGGGAACAACGTGCGTCCGCCGATCAGCCTCGTGTACGGCAACATCGTGTTTGGCACCGACCTCGATGACGGCTGGGCCGCGTTCGCGGTGCCCACCAGCTCGTATGAGTGGCTCTCCGAGGATGGCAAGCGCGAGCGCTTTCTCACGCTACTCGGCGCGCTGGAGGCACTCGCGGCCGACATCCAGATCATGCGCGTCAGTCGCCGCTGGGAGGTGGGCGGCTATGCGCAGGAGATGGCTGGGGATTCGCGAGACCTCACGCGCTACCTCGCCGCGCACGTGGGGCGCCTGGAGGAGTTGGACGCACAACGTCCGGCGCTGTTCTTCCTCGTGAGCCTGCGCGACCCCGAGCGCGACGTCGCCTCCTACGTCTCGCGCGCCGCCGAGCGCCACCCGCGCGAGTGGCTGGCGGGGCTGCGGCGCGGGCTGCTTCCGGGTGATCGCCGCCTGCTGCGCGTCACCGAGCTGGAGCGCGCGCGGGTACGAGCCGACCAGGCGCACGCGCGCCTCGCCGACTACCTCGACGCCCGCCCCGCCACCGGGGCGGAGCTGCAGTGGCTGGTGCGCCGCGCCTTCTGCCGCGAGCTCGGCGAGCCACTCGTGGACGGCCTGCACGAGCCGCGGGCGCTGGTGTTTGAGCGCAACGGGGAGGCACTCTTGGCGCCCCTGGAAGGGGATGTGCTGCGCTGGATGGACGGCTGGGTGGAGCACCGCCCGCGGGTGCTGCGGGTGGAGTCGGAGCTCGGGGTGTGCTGGCAGGCACAGCTCGTGGTCGGCGCGCTGCCCGAGCTGGTGCACTTCCCGGGCGCGCGCGCGGAGCTGATGTTTGCGCCGGTGGAGTCGCTGCCGTTCGGCGTGGACCTCTCGCTCAACGCCCGTTTCCTGCCCAACGAGCTGGCGTTGCGGATCGCGCGGCGGCGTATCCAGGACGCCGACCAGATCCTGCGCGCCGAGTCAGACGGCGAGCAGGGCGCGACCGATTTGGGCTACCGGCGTACGCAGGAGGCACGCGACCTGCTCGCCCACCTGCAGTCCTCCAGCCGCCCGCCCCTGCTGCGCGCGACGCTCGCGATCGCGCTCGCCGCGCGCGCGGAGGATGAGCTGGAGGAGCGCGTGGAGATGTGCCGCCGCGCCTACGGCGAGATTCGTCTACATCGCCCGCTCGGCGACCAGCTGGCGCTCTTCTGCCAGCACCTGCCCGGGCAGCGCACGCGCGTGGCGGGTTACGACGACACGCTGACCGCCGAACAGGTCGCGGCGATGATGCCCACCGCCACCCACGAGGCCGGATCGGCGAGCGGCTTCTACCTGGGCCACACGCTCACCGGCTCGGCGCGGCCGGTGCGCCTCAGCCTGCGCGAGGGCTCCGACAGCGACCGTAACACCACGATCCTCAGCGTCGGCGCGCTGGGCTCGGGCAAGACGACGCTCGATCAGAAGCTCAAGTACGAGGCATTCCTGCTGGGCGCCCGCGTGATCGACTGCGACCCCAAGGGCGACCACCGCTTCCACCTGCTGGAGCAGGTGGCCCCGCACGTGGAGTGCATCACGCTGCGCCCCGACCCCGCGCTGCGCGGCGTGCTCGATCCGCTGCGCGTGGCGCCCGAGCACCTGCGCCAGGACACCGCCGTGTCGTTCCTGCGCGACCTCCTGCCCGGCCGCGCCGAGCCCGCCTGGGAGACCGCTGTGGTGGGCGCCGTTGATCGGGTACTGCGCCGAGCCCGCATCGCCACCTGCCTGGAGGTGGTGCACGCGCTGCGTGAGGGCGACGAGACGGACGCGCAGGTGGCGAAGACGCTCGAGGTGTACGCGCGCTCGGGGCTGACGCAGCTCGGCTTCGCCGATCCTGCGGTCAAGCTGCCGCCGGTAGGCCACCGCCAGGTCACCTACCTGCCGATCCGCGACCTCCCCTCGCCCCAGCCGGGCACCGCCCGCTCCGAGCACTCCCAGGCCGAGCGGGTGGGAGAGCAGATCGTGCGGCTGATCGCGATGTTCGCGATGCACCTGATGGGCGCCGAGCGCGAGCGCTTGAAGATCTTCTCCTTTGACGAGGGTTGGCGTCTGCTGGGCGACCCGATCGGCCGCACGCTGCTGGTGTCGCTGCAGCGCATGGGCCGCTCCGAGCTGGCGGTGCCGATCATCTCCACGCAGCTTGTCAGCGACACGCTGCTCGGCGAGCGCGAGTCGATCGACAACCTGCTCGGGGCGACGTTCGTGTTCGGGATGCGCTCCGACGCGGAGGCGCGCCGTGCCCTGCAGCTGTTGGGCCTCGACCCCGACGACCGGCGGATGCGCCAGACGCTGCTGGAGCTCGACGCCGGCCGCTGTTTGCTGCGCGACCACCACGGGCGGATCGAGGCGATCCAGGTCGACATCGTGGTGCCCTCGCTGCTGCGCGCCTTCTCGACCACGCCCGGGCGGGCGCGATGAGA
>JBEKYV010000496.1:0-2974 GCA_049510515.1 Solirubrobacteraceae bacterium
CCTCCGCGTCTCGGATCTGCGTGGCCGCGCCTCCCATCTCATGCTCATCCATGCCCCCACCACCCACTACCACCGCCTGGCCCACCGCTCGTGCGATCGTCGCCCACGCCCCCACCCCGTCCCCCCGAGCCTGCAGCGCCACCAGCGCGAGACCGTCGCTGGAGATCCCGACCAGCGGGGAGGCCAGCACGGAGTAGAGCGCGAGCTCGTCAAGGGGGTTGGCGAGCGCGCGCAACCATGCCAGCAGATCGCCGACCTGCTGGTGGCCCCAGAAGCTGCCAACCGCCGCCAGCGTGCGCAGGCCACGCTCCTCCAGCGCCCGCTCGTACACCGGCAGATCGGTGGCGGCTCGCAGCAGCACCGCCACATCCCCGGCGGCCGCCTGCCCTCCCGCGACCAACTCGGCGACCCGCTGCGCCAGCAGACGCGCTTCGGCCTGACGCCAGAGGGTCGCCGGCGGCAGTGCCCCGGCGATGCGCTGGGCATGAGGCGACTCCGCCCACCCGCTCTTCTCTGTGAGCAGCAGCTCGATCAGAGGAGCGTCCGTCTCGGCTGTGTCACCTCGGTCGCTTGCGCCATCAGCCCCTGGGCCTCCAGCCACCTGGGACCGCGCACCCTCCGCATGCGCCTCGCGGGCCGCGATCAACGGCGTGTAGGCCTCGCCGAAGCGCTCGCCGAAGAGGCCGTTGATCGCCGAGATCAGCGCGGGGCGGCTGCGGAAGTTGTGGGCCAACGTGATCGCGGCCCCCTCGGCCTGCAGCCGGCGTCGGCGCTCGCGAAAGATCTCGACCTCGGCGTGGCGGAAGCCGTAGATCGCTTGCAGCTCATCGCCCACCGTGAAGAGGTTGTCGCGCTCCAGCAGTTCCAGCAGCGCGAGCTGGCGTCGGTTGGTGTCCTGGAACTCGTCCACCATCAACAGCTCGATGCGCTCCAACCACCCGCGGCGCACCCCCTCGTGGCGCTCCAGCAGATCGCGCGCGCGCAGCTCGAGGTCGTCGAAATCCAGCGCCGCGCGAGCTTGCTTGAGCGCCGCGTAGCCATCCCCGTACGCAACCAGGGCTTCCCCCAGTAACGCACACGCGCGGAGCGCCTCCAGCTCCGACGGGTCGTTGGCGGCAGGATCCCGGTAGGGGAGCGGCTCGACGTCGAACAGCGAGGGCTGCATCTGCGATGGAGGGGGCTCCGAAGGCTCCAACACCCGCGCGTCGGGCAGCGTCGGCCGGCTCACGCCGCGGCTGCGCTGCTCGGCGTACACGCCCTGCACCATCCGCTGCACGCGGTCGGTGCCATAGGCGGCAAGCAGATCGATCGCCTCCCGACGACGGTCGTTGGCAAGGAGCACGGCAAGCGCGCGGCGAAAGGCGAGCCCCCGCAGACGCTCCGCGCCAACCTCGTCGAGGATCGCGAAGTCGGGGTCCAGCCCGGCCGCGAAGGCGTGGACACGCAGCAGCCGTGCGCAGAAGCCGTGGAAGGTGCCGATCGGGGCGCCCTCGGTATCGCGCGCGGCCTCGCGCTCACCCAGCTCCAGCAGGCGCGCGCGCACCCGCTCGCGCAGCTCCCCGGCAGCGCGCTCGGTGAAGGTGATCGCGAGGATCCGTCCCGGGGCGGTGCCGTCCTCGCGCACCGCCCGCACGAAGCGCTCCACCAGCACCGAGGTCTTGCCGCTGCCGGCCCCCGCCGCGAGCAGCAGTGGGCCGCTGCGGCGCGCCGCAGCCTGCTCCTGCTCGGCCGTAAAAGTCGGGGCGGGGGGGATCTCGACGCTCAGCAGTGCCTCAGTTTGGCCGGAATCCGCAGGCTCGGCGAGACCTCGCATAGGTAAATTCGGCGCGCCAACCAGCTACTGGATCTCCCAGAGCAGTCACTTGGTCGCCACCCACAGGTCCAGTCGGTGGTTAGGGCCTCAAAAAACAGAACACACCACCCGACCCTCAACGGTCGCACCGGCAGATCGACGGGTACCTGCAGCCGCCGCCACCCCACCCACAGGTGGTGGGCCGCGACTCCAGTTGCCCCGCCCGCGCCTGAGTGGCGGCCGTGCACGCCGCGGCGACGATCTCCTCCACCAGCTCCCCCACCTCTGACGGCGGACGGGCGTCGCCCCGCACGCACTCCAGCGCCACGCCCTCTTCGACCGCCAGCACGCCCCGCGCGCGCAGGTCGCGGCCGGAGAGCGGCTGGTAGAAGCCGCCGGCCACAGGCACGGCCAGCAGCTGTTCGACGGCGCGCATGTAGAGGGCGATCTGGAAGTTGCGCTCGCCCAGCCAGCGGTCGGGCGCGGCGGGGGAGCTGCTCTTGTAGTCGTACACCACCGCCTCTCCTCCAGGGGCGAGGTCCACGCGGTCGATGAAGCCCCTTACCAGCACGCCTTCGCCGAGGTCCAGCGCGGGCATCCCCTCCGCCTCCTCGGGGAAGCCGAAGGGCAGCTCCAGATAGGTCGGCTCCAACTGGCTCGGCGAGTCTTGCTGTGCGAGATCGAGCTGGCCTTCATCCGCGCGATCGCCGCACTCCGCGGCGTGCTCCAGGTAGCGCTCCAGGTCGGCCTCCAGCCGGCGGCGCACCCCCGGCACACGCTCGGGGACGGTGGAGAGCGGATGCGCGCGCTCGTGCTCTCTCAGCGCGACACGCAGCAGCTCCCGCGCGCGGGGCAGCCGCTCGCTGGTGAGACGCGCCGAGCCTGTCTCCTCCCGCAGGCGTTCGAGCGTCTGGCGCAGCGCCGCGTGCGCGAGACCCCCGCGGGCGAGCGGCTCGGCCTCGGGCTCGAGGTCGCGTGCATTCAACAGGCGCTCCACAAACCACTGCACCGGGCAGCCTGCCCACGATTGCAGGCCGGAGGCCGACCACAGGCGCTGTCCACCCAGATCGGCCAGCACGTGCGGGTCGCGCAACGGGGCGATCCCCTGCTCCGACCGGGCATCGGGCTCAGTCGGGACCGACGGAGAGACCTCACCAAGTGCCCGTCGGACACGCCTCTCGT
>JBEKYV010000497.1:0-2958 GCA_049510515.1 Solirubrobacteraceae bacterium
AGAAAGGGGCGCCGCGGCGCGCTTTGGCGAGCCGAGGAGGCCGGCGACCGGACCGAGCCAGGTGACCGCAGCCCGACCGGCGACCGGAAGGAATGCCGCGGTCGCTCCGAGCCCAAGCAACCCCAGGCCGACCAGTGCACTGCGGGCAGCGAGGATCGCGACAAGCGCGAGCGTCGTCGCGATGACGAGCGTGACGATCTGACTCGTGGCGAGCCCGAAGAGGCTGCCCTCTCGCCGGGGCCCGAAGCGGTAGGAGGGGAGCTCGCTCATTGCGCCTCACCAGCTCCAGAACCCAGCCGCGTCGGAGGCGTCACTCCGCCGGCCGCGCCGGAACCGCTGCCGTCACCGCCGGTGCCCCCCACCCTCTTTGAGCCGACGCGCTGAAGAAGCGTCGCAGTGGAGTTCGCGTTCATGGCGAGCCGGGATGGCGCCCGGACGGCGGACTGGACGAACGAGCGCCCCCGCCCCGCGTGCATCGCTGCCTCAGCTGCTAGCGGAACGACTCGCAGCGCCATCGGCAGACCGAAGGTCGCTAGCCCGAGGAAGGCGACACCATTGACCATCGCGTCGATGTCGGCGCCCGGCGTAGACAACGAGATGGTCGACTCGGTGAGCGCCGCGGCGCCGAGGATGAGTACGACAACGATCACGAGCTTGGAGATGGCGACAGCAACGACGATCTCGCCGAGGCGCCGCAACCATGAAGCCGTGCGCGGCCAGAGCAGGCCGGCGAGCCCGAGGGGTAAGAAGGCCGTCGCGACGAGGATGAGCGCCGAACGAACAGCGAGCTCGATCCACAGCATGAACGCGGCGATCGCGGCGAGCAATGCGAGGAGGAGCGCTCCAATCGCGGTGAGCGCGCCGCCGCCGACGCTCGTCGAGATGCCCATCGCCGTCGCGAGGCGCGCGAGCGCGCCGGCAAGCGAAAGGCCGGAGGTCTGCTCGACGATCGAGCACGCGTCGTCGACGAGCACGAGCAGGAGCTCGACGAGCGCGAGCGCGACGAGCGTCCCGATCGCGGCGACGAGGAGCCGTCCGACCACGCGGCCGAGACCGGCGACGCCCTCGCCGTGCGCCAGGCTGTCGAGTATTCCCGCGAGGAAAAGCGGGATCGCGACGAGCGTTCCGACCGTGAGCATGGCGCGCCATGGTCCTTGGAACCAACTGTCGAGGTTGATCGCCGTCGTCACCGACGCGGCATGTGCGAGCCCGCCTATCGCCCATGCTGCGAGCGAGCCGATGCCCGAACCGATGGCGTGGGCGAAGGCGGAGAGCAGCGCGCGGGCGATGCTCGTGCCGATACCGCCGAGCAGCCCACCGGAGAAGATGAGGTGGCTCGCCATCTCTAGTGCGTGGCCTGGCCGAGGCTGAACAGCGCCTGGACGAGCCCCGGACCGAATCCGATGAGCAGCGCCGGGACACCAGAGGCGATGACGGCACTGCGGCCGCGCGACGCGCCCTGGTAGTTGTTCGCATGAGCCGACAGCGCCCACACCGCTGCGCCGATGATCACGCCGGCGATCGCGGCGAGCACGCAGTCGAACTGCAGCCCGCCGAGCATCGAAATGAGGGTGCTGCTGCCCGGGAGTCCCGACGCGTTCGGCGTGATGGTGACGACGGAGGCGAGCACCGCGAATGTGACGCTCATGCCACACCCCCGAGCTCACGGTGGTCCTCGACCCGGTCCTCGAGCCACCGCTCGGGGTGGGCCCTCAGCCACCCGAGCGACGCGGCGGCGTCAGCTTCGAGATCACCGGTTAACACCGGCGGCGGATCAGTGCGGGTTGGTTCCTCGTTGCGCATTTCGTCGCTCCTTGGTTGCGGGATGACGACGATGTTGCGCCCAGGCACTCACAGCAACACTCACAGCAACACTCACAGCAACACTCACAGGAGGAGAAATTTCGCGGCTTCCTCTGGTGAAGACACCGAGCCACTCACAGGACTACTCACAGCAACACTCACAGCAACACTCACAGCAACACTCACAGCAACACTCACAGACGCAGGTCACAGCCCTGAGCCGCCTCGGGAGACCGAGAGCGGCGCTCATCTCGCCTTTTCGAGCAAGTGCGAGCGACCCTCCGGCGATCGAACGGCCGGTGATCACAGATTCGGCACCGGAGGCTCAGGCCAACGAACAACGTCCCACGGGTGTCCGTTACCCGAGCGCTGCGCCTGCGCCGCCACGGCTCGCCTAAGGGCGGTGGCCGAAGCGGCGCCTGTGGTCGTCGAGGTCGGTCGCGACGCCGGGTTTGGCGTCCCGCGGTTCGCGAGCGCCACGGGCCAGCCGCGCGCTCCAACGGCTGGAGCGCCGGGGTTCCATCGCGTCGGGTGGCGATTCGGGACGCCGACGGCGCATGAGCGCTTCGTAGAGCGCTCGCGTCTCGGGGTGCACAGATTCGAGCGGTTCGACGTCGTCCTCGAGAACGGCCGCAAGCCGTCCCATGGCCGACCGGATGCCGGCGGGGTTGCCCAGTGCATCGGACGCGCGCATGAGGAGGCGATAGAGCCGCTCGTCGTAGGGACTCGCGAGGATGCCCTGTTCCGCGGCGTGAGCGGCCAAGCTCGCGTCGCCATCGAGCAGCGCTTGTTCTCCGATCGCCGACGCGAGGTCACAGACCTCTGCCTCCATCGTTGCGGCGAGGCCTTCGACCGTGCTCCACGGCCAGTCGACGTCACCAAAGGGCTTGCCCCTCACGAGCGACAGGGCAGCCACGCGCGTTTCGCGGTCGTCGCAGCCTGCCTGCTCCCGAAAACGCGCCCAGTCACTTGTGACGAACGGTGAGAGCTTGAGACCGCCTTCGCGCACTAGGAGCGAGTTGCCATCGGCGTCCTCACCGAGGGCGCGTCGCGCGTCCCAGATGACGTTGTGTTGCGATCCTTCCGAAGCCCCCATCGGCCACAGCGCCGTCGCGACCTCATCGGTCGAGCCATGCCGGTTATGCAAGACGAGCC
>JBEKYV010000498.1:0-2949 GCA_049510515.1 Solirubrobacteraceae bacterium
TCCCGTCCGGTGTTCCGTGGCCTGCGGGAGGTGGGCGCCTTCTACCGGTCCGCGCTCGCACAGGAGCTAGCAGAGGAGGGTTACGCGATCGAGCAGGGCACCGGCAAGGACGGCAAGTACTTCGAGATCGCCGGGGTCCCTGCGGAGCTCCGCAATGCGTTCTCTAAGCGCCACCGGGAGATCGCGCATGCGGCTGAGCGTTTCCGCGCGAAGCACGGACGTGCCCCCGAACGTGGGGAGATCCGCGACATCGCGCTCGAGAACCGCCGGGCGAAGGACCTGACTACCCGGGGCGATCTGCAGCGCGCGTGGCAGAAGACAGGGGAGCGCCACGGCTTCGGGGCCGATGAGGCGGTGCACCTGGTCGGCGCCCCACAGCCGGCGGCGCCTGAGCGGGGTATCGAGGAGCGCATCGAAGCGACCCTGACCGAGAAGACGGCGATGTTCGCCGCGGGGCTGCTGCGCGCGGTCGCGCTTGAGCAGTCAGCTGGCGAGCTTGGCCCCGAAGAGGCGATCGGGGTGACGCGTGAGATGGTCGGTGAGCGTCGCGTCCTCACGCTGGAGGGCGGGATGATGACGACGCTCGCGACTCGGGCTCGGGAGCAGGCGATCGAGCAACGCGCCGAGGTTCTCGCAGGCCCGGCTGGCCGCGAGGTAGGCGAGCGCGCGAGGCAGAATGCGGCCAGGGAGGTGGCGGAGTGCATCGGCGCACTCCTGTCGGTCGAGCAGGAGCAGGCCCTGCAGGCGTTGACGGGGCCGGAGCGGATCGCGGTGCTGATCGGTCCGGCCGGGACTGGGAAGGGTGTCGTGATCGATGCGGCAGCACGCGCCGAGCAGATCGTGGGCCGCGAGGTGTTCGGCGTCGCGGTGTCCGGGTCTACGGCTGAGCGCCTCGGGTCGGGAGTCCCGCACTGGAGGGGTCTACGCTGACGATGGACGCTCTGGTCGTGCGTGCGAACAGCGGCAGGCTCAACGTCGGGCCACACACGACGGTGATCCTCGACGAGGCCGGGATGGTCGACCACAAACGCATGGATGCCCTCACCGAGATGGTCGACCGCTCGGGTGCGAAGCTGATCGCGGTCGGTGACGGCAAGCAGCTCCCGTCGATCGGCCCAGGCGGGATGTTCGACCGGCTCGCGCACCGGGTCCCGACCGCCGAGCTCGCGGAGGTTCGTCGCACGAGCGACCCGCAAGAGCGCAAAGCGTGGTGGGCGCTTCGCAACGGCGAACCGGAGCGCGCAATGGCGTACTACAAGTCCCGCAGCCAGCTGTTCCTGTCCGACACGCGCGAGCAGGCGGGGAGGCCGCGGTCAAACGCTGGGCTGAACTGACCGAGACAAGGGATGTCGGTGAGGTCGCGTTGATCACCGACGCCTCGAACGTGGAGGTGGATCGGCTCAATGCCCGCGCTCAGCATCTTCGAGCCGAGCGAGGCGAGCTCGGCGACGCCGAGGTGCAGCTGCCGCACAAGCACTACGGGCTACGCGCGGGCGACAGGATCGTGTTCACCAGCCAACACCACGAGCCGGGGCAGCCGCGGGTCGAGAACGGCTCCCGCGGCGAAGTCGTCGAAATCGACCCTGATCGTGGTGTAACGGTCGCGCTGGACATCTCGGAGCGCCACGTGAGCATTGCCGGCGAGGACCTCGAAGAACCTTCGCCTGGGCTACGCGCAGCACATCCACGGCCAGCAGGGCGCGACCGTCGATCGCACGGTCGTCGTGACCGGCGGCTGGCAGACCAGCCAGGAGGGCTCATACGTCGAGGCAAGCCGCGCCCGCAACGGCACCGAGTGGTACCTCAACCGCGACGAGCTCGACCTCGCCGGACAGGATGAGCGACTCGTCGACACGCTCTCGAAGAAGATGCGAACCAGCCGCGCCCAGACACCGTCTCTCGCGCACCGCGAGCAGCGAGACCCGGGGTGGGGCCTCGGCCACGACGACCTCTTGGCCCGCCGCGACCGGGTCCTGCCCGAGTTCGCACGGCACCTCACGCTCAAACCCGAGCGCGACCAGTCGCCGGACCTCTCACGATGAACGAGCGCTGTCCGGCGTGCCTATCGCGCAAGCTGTCCGTCACAGCCGAGAGGGTCGCGGATCTAATCCTGGTGGGCGACAGGTGCGCCGACGCGCCATCTGCTCAAGAAAGCCGGCCCGGTCAGCCCGGCGTCAGCCTCGCGAGAGCGAATAAGGAGAAGAACGAATGACCCGAGTCGCCGCCTACCACACCGCCCGCCCCGAGACCGGCGGCGAGCGGAACGTCTACCACAACGACGACGAATGCCCCCGCGGAAAGGAAATCAGCAAAGAGGACCGGCGCTCCGGCACCGATGGTCGCCCCCTCTGCAAGGTCTGCAAATAGTCGCAGACCTCTGAACATCGGATTCGCGTGTGGGCGGGGGCATTTGAACCCGTCCACATCGCTGAACCCGACCACTCAATTGGCCACTTAGCGTCGTATGCGGTCAATAACAGTGTGGACCACAACAACGGGCCCGCTCAGCTACCCAAAGACGAGCCGACGCCCGGGGCGCCCCGTCGCCGGGTTCTTGGTTCCTGCTGATGGCAGGCCAACTACTCACGCTCCCGACGCGCGGGCCTGTCCTGGTGACGAAGAAGCAGCTGGCCGCTCACCTCGGCCGATCCGAGCGCTGGATCGAGTTGCGTGTCAGGGACGGCATGCCTGTCGAGGATGCAACCGACCGCTATGGCCGTCGCCGATACAACCTCAGCCTCGTCGAGGAATGGCTCAGAGGCGGTCGGCGCATCCCTGCGAATCGCGAGGACCGCATCTCGCTTCTCGAACGCAGCGTGGCTGACCTGGCCGCCCAGGTGTTGAGCGCCGCTGAGTTTGGGCATGCTGGTGCCGTTTTGGGTGGGCATCGGTGGGTGGGGTACGAAAGAAGAAGTAAGTGATGGTCGTGGGCACGTCGTTTGCCTGTGG
>JBEKYV010000499.1:0-2945 GCA_049510515.1 Solirubrobacteraceae bacterium
GGTGTGCTGGTAGCTGTGTCGGACTTGGACGCGCTGATGGGAGCCGATCGCGTGTTGTGCTTCGACGGCGGGACGCTGACCGTGATGGCTGACACCCACGAGAACGCCGACATCATCGATCTACACGCTGGCCGCCGCCGCGCCGCGGTCGCTGAGCGCGCCTAAAGTGCTCGAGTTGCGCGATCTGGTCAAGCATTACCGCGTGGGCGGCGGAGATCCGATTCGTGCCGTGGACGGAGTATCGATGACAGCGTCGGCTGGGGAGTTCGTCGCGCTGTACGGTCCCAGTGGTTCCGGCAAGACGACGCTTCTAGAACTCATCGCGGGCGCGCAGCAACCCGACAGTGGCACTGTGCTCGTGGGCGGCCGCGACGTCTTTGAGCTGTCCGAGCGTGATCTGGACGAGTACCGGCTCACGCAGCTTGGGATCATCGGCCAGCCGGCGGACCTCATTCCGGGCGCGCATGCGATCGAGAATGCATCACTGAGGCTGCTCCTGACCGACACGCGCAAGGCCGATAACGCGATCGAACCGCTGATGGTGCGGCTTGGCTTGAAGGATCGGATGGAGCACCGGACCGAGGAGCTTTCGATGGGCGAGCGCCAGCGGGTGATGATCGCAATGGCGCTCTCCACGAACCCCGGGCTGGTCCTCGCAGACGAGCCGACGGGAACCCTCGACACAGATCGTACGAGGGAGGTGCTCGGCCTTCTACGAGAGATTTGCGCCGAGCGTGGCGCAACGGTTCTGCTCGCTACCCACGACCCACAGGCCGCCTCATTCGCCGACCAGATCCACGAACTACGCGACGGGCACCTGCAGGAGTACCGGCCCGATCACGTGCTCATCCCGACGGCGTCCCTTGGCCGAGCATGAGCGCACGATCACAGCGACGACGGATGAGCCTGTCGGACCTTGTGTATCTCTACCGGGCACGGCTTCGCGCCAGCAACGTAGTCGTGCAAGACCTCTTCGCGATCGCCGGGATCGCGGTCGGCGTAGCCCTCTTGTTCGCCTCCCAGGTAGCGAGCACGAGCCTGACTCGCTCGGTGCAGCAGCTCAGCAGCCAGCTAGTCGGCAACACCCAATACCAGCTGGACGCGCGGGGCCCAGCGGGCGTCAGCGAAAGCTTGCTTGGCGAAGTCAGGCAAGTACCCGGTGTGAAGGTAGCGTTGCCAGTGTTGGAGCAGCAGGCGAACGTGATCGGCCCGAACGGCCGGCAGCAGTCGATCGACCTGATCGGCACCGACCCCCGGTTCGCTCACTTCGGTGGCCCGCTGCTACGCAGGTTCAGCGCCGCTCAGCTTGCCGCACAGAAAGCGATCGCACTGCCCGACCCGCTCGCGAGCTCTATCGGGGCAGGGGCGCTCCAGACGATCCAGCTGCAGATCGGCGCGCAGGTCACTACAACCCTGCTCGGGGCGACCCTAAACGAAGGCGACATCGGCGGCCTGGTCCACAGCCCCGTCGCACTTGCGCCTGTCGCCTACGCGCAGCAGATCACCGGCATGAGTGGCCGAATCACCCGGATCTTCGTCGAGGTGCAGCCCGGACGCGGGAACGAGGTGCAGGCAGGCTTGCGTCGCCTCGCGGAAGCAAGGAGCGTCACCCTTGAGCCCGCCACCTTTGATTCCAAGCTGTTCGCGGTCGCTTCGCTACCTGAGAATCAGGGTGAGACGTTGTTCTCAGCTATCAGCGCGATCGTGGGGTTCATGCTCGCGCTCAACGCAATGCTTATCACAGTTCCCCGGCGGCGCCAGTTGCTCACCCACGTTCGTCTTCAGGGTGCCAACCGCAGGATGGCGCTCCAGATCCTTCTATTCGACGCGCTGATCCTCGGTGTGCTGGCGTGTGTCCTCGGTCTCGGACTTGGCGAGATCCTCTCGATAGCGGTCTTCCACGCGACACCCGGCTACCTGTCATTCGCATTTCCCGTCGGCAACGACCGGATCGTGACCTGGCGGAGCGTCGTAATCGCTGTTTCCGCAGGGATGGTCGCGGCAGGCGTCGGGGTGCTCTGGCCGCTGCGCGATGTCTTCAAGCGTCCGCACAGCCGGGGCGGGATGCCCCATCGCTGGTGGGTCTTTGGTCGCGCTGCCACCGGGATCACCGGATTCGCCATCACTACCATTATTCTGGTGGCTCACCCACAGAGTTCGAACCTCGGCAACTTTACGTTGATCGTCGCGCTGCTCTGTGGTCTGCCGTTCTTCTTCACGGCGATGGTCGCAGGGTTCGCCAAGATCCAGCCCGCATTGAACCGCCCATCACCTCGGATGACCGTCACCTATCTGAGGAGCCAGCCGACACGCATCCGGTCTCTGGCGATCGTCGCCACCGGGGCCGTGGCTGCGTTCGGTGTTGTGTCGATCCAGGGCGCCCAGCGAAATCTCCAGCGCGGCTTGGACGCCTCGGCACGCGGAATCGACTCAAGCGCTGATGTATGGGTCAGTCCACGTGGGGAATCCAACGCGTTTGCGACGAACCCATTCACATACCCAGGCGGAACTGCGGCTCTGGCCAGGCTGCCTGGAGTCAGAAACATTGGCGTGTATCGTGGGAGCTTCCTGACGTGGGGCGACAGGCGCCTCTGGATCCTCGCCCCGCCGAGCAGCAGCGCACAGCCGATACCCCCAAGTGAGCTCGTCTCCGGCAACATTGCTCAAGCGAGCACGCGTATCCGAGAAGGAGGTTGGGCAGTCGTTTCGCAGGCGCTCGCAGCCGAACACGGCCTTCGAGTCGGCCAGGCGTTCACGTTGCCCGCTCCTCACCCCACGACGTTCCGCGTTGCCGCGTTGAGCACGAACCTCGGATGGCCTCCGGGCGCGGTCATCATCAACGCCGGGAACTACGCGCACGCCTGGCTCAGCAGCAACCCAAGCGCGTATGAGATTCAGACCAAGCCGGGCGTGTCGCCTGCGAGGTCCGCAACACCCACTTCCAG
>JBEKYV010000005.1:0-21109 GCA_049510515.1 Solirubrobacteraceae bacterium
CGGCACCCGCGATCGCGGCGGAGTTGCTCGAGCAGAAGCCGATCGTCGTGCGTGATCGCATCCCCGACACCGAGCGCTACGTCGTCAACCCGGATGAGACGACCGCCGCCCAGGAGAAGGCAGCTGCAATGCAGGAGCGGTTCGCCGAGTGGTGCTGGGAGGACCCGCAGCGCGCGAGCGAGCTGCTACGCGAGTACAACACGCGATTCAACAGCCTGGTACTGCGCGACTACACTGCCTTGGGTAACGCGCTGACGCTACCGGGGCTCGCCGACACATTCACCGCCCACACCCACCAGCGAGCCGCGGTGGCCCGCATCATCAGCGAGCCGTCCGTCGGCCTGTTTCACCAGGTCGGCGCGGGCAAGACCGCCTCAATGGTCATTGCTTCGCACGAGCTTCGCCGACTCGGCATGGTGGACAAGCCCGCAGTGGTTGTTCCTAACCACATGCTCGGGCAGTTCGCACGCGAGTGGCTGCAGCTTTATCCGATGGCGAAGATCCTCGCCGCCGGCACCGAGGACCTCACCAAGGACAACCGGCGCAGGTTCGTCGCACGCGCCGCCGCTAACTCATGGGACGCGATCATCATGACCCGCAGCGCGTTCGAGCGCCTGGGCGTCAGCCTGGAGGTCGAGGAAGCGTATCTGGAGCGCCAGCTCGCGGAAATCCGCAACGCCCTCGATGAGCAGCTCGCACGAGGCGCACACCTCACGATCAAGCGGCTTGAGAAGAAAGTGTGGCGCGCTGAAGCAGCGATGGAAAAGCGACTCGATGGCGCCGTGGACCCCGGAGTCACCTTCGAGCAGACCGGCATCGGCTACCTGTTCGTCGACGAGGCGCACGGCTACAAGAACCTGGCGACCGTGAGCAACATCCCTGGCGCCGGAATCATCGGGTCCAAGCGAGCAGAGGACCTGTATATGAAGGTCGAGCACCTGCGCAGGACAGATAACGAGCACATCGCTACCTTCGCAACCGCAACCCCGATCGCCAACAGCATCACCGAGGCACACGTCATGTGCCGCTACCTGCGACCCGACCTGCTCGAAGACGCCGGCATCAAACATTTCGACGCGTGGGCAGCCACGTTCGCAGAGATAGTCACCCAAATGGAGATGGCGGTCACCGGCGGCGGCAACTACCGCCTAAAGACCCGGTTCGCGCGGTTTCAGAACGTGCCGGAGATGCTACGCATCCTGCATCTGCTGGCAGACGTCAAGACGGCCGAGGATCTAAAACTACCCACGCCACCACTCAAGCCTCGCAGCGACGGACAACTCCTCCCCGAGACCGTCGTCATACCGACACCACCGGAGGTCACAGCGTATCTGCAGCAGCTCGCCGACCGCGCTGAAAAGGTGAAGGACAAACTCGTCACCCCAGAAGAAGACAACATGCTCAAGATTTCAACCGACGGTCGCAAGGCCGCTCTTGACATGCGTCTGGTCGCCGACGGGAAGCCGATCAGCGGGCGATGCAAGCTCGAAGTGGTCGCAGACAACGTTGCGCGTATCCACCACATTACTCGCAACGTCGCTTACCGGATACCACGAACTGACGTGCGTCATCCGACGCTCGGGTCGTTGCAGATCGTCTTCTGCGACCTCTCGACCCCACACCCATCGCGATGGAATGCCTACCACGAGTTGCGTCGCCTGCTGATTGAGCGGGGCCTCGCGGCCGACGAGGTGCGCTTCGCACACGAAGCCAAGAACGACGCGGAGAAGGCACGGATGTTCGAGGCATGCCGGTCAGGTCAGGCGGCGGTCCTCATCGGCTCCACAGAGAAGATGGGTGTCGGTACCAACATCCAGGCGCGTGCGATCGCTTTGCACCACGTCGACTGCCCGTGGCGCCCGGCAGACATCGAGCAGCGCGAGGGCCGCATACTCCGGCAAGGCAACCAGCACTCCGGGGGCGTGCGAATCTACCGCTACGTCGTGGAGGGAAGCTTCGATGCCTACTCATGGCAGACCGTCGAGCGCAAGGCACGGTTCATCGGACAGGTCATGCGGGGCCGCTTCGATGTGCGCGCGATCGAGGAGATCGCAGACAACGCATTGTCCTTCGCTGAGGTCAAGGCGCTGGCCGCCGGTGACACACTCATCCTCGACCAGGCAACTCTCAGCGCGGAGGTCACACGTCTGCAGCGTCTGCAGCGCGCCTACCACAACGACCAGGCCGCTCTCAAACGAACCGTCGAGAACCACCACGCCTGGGTCAGGGCACTCGAGAATGAGCTCACCGCGCTGGACGCGGCCATCGCCCGTCAGGTCGATACTCGCGGCGATAAGTTCGCGATCACGATCGACGGCACCGTTCACACCAACCGCGCCAACGCCGGGATCGCACTCGTGCACCTCCTCGACGCGATGAACGAGATGAAAAGGCCAATCGGGGAACTCGGCGGCCTCGTGATCTCAGGTTGCGTCCGATACAGCGTTGTCGATGACGCGCGAGAAGCTCAGTTGAGCTTCGAGGGGCTACCCAGCACCCCGACGCGTACGACCCTTCCAGAGGCGCACGGCGACCCCCTCAGCGTCATCCGGCGACTGGAGTCACGCGCCAACAACCTCGACACGCTGCGCGCCAAGACCATCGCGAATCGCACCGGCGCAGAGGTCGAGGCAGAGCGCGCCCGATCGGCGATCGGCGCGCCGTTCAAGCACGCCGGCGTTCTGGAAGAGGCGTCCGAGAAGCTGGACGCCGTAAACGCGGAGCTCGCCGCCAAGGCGCTGGCCCAGGAACGGCCCGCACCCCTGGATGGCCAAGACGATCCATCCACCGACGCGGTAGCGGCACCCGTTGGCGCCGCCGCGTCAGACGACATTCCGATCTGAGGACTCGCACAAGTCACCGGCCCGCGAAAGCGGGCAAGCGGGCGTGCGTGTTTGTCCTCGCCCCCTGAAATCTCGGGCTCTCTGGCTGCATAGCAGCCCCGGGACGCCCCTGCTCGCATCGCGGCACCATCAACCCCAGAGGGGGCTTGTCGGCGCCGGATGCCCAACCCACTAAGGAGGTAATTCTATGTCTGTAACCGATGCCACTGCTGGCACCCTGAGTATCCGCCTGGACCGGCTGTTTGTACCCGAGAACGTTCGCGAACTCGATGAGGACTTCCTCGCTCAACTCCAGCGTTCAGTCGAAGCCCGCGGCAAGATCATCGACCCCGTGGAGGTCATTGACGCCGACCCCGATGTGCATGGCGATGCATACGACTACGCGCTCGTCGCCGGGTTTCACCGGACCGAGACCGCGCGTCGCCTCGGTCACGAGACGATCCCTTGTGTCTACGGCAACGCCGAGCACGAGCACACCGACCGAGCGGTCGAGAACATGATGCGCAAGCAGCTCAACCCCTACGAGCAGGCCGTCGCAATACGGCGCAGCCTTGAAGAGGGAAAGAGCGAGAAGCAGGCTGGCGAGTTGCTGGGAATGAGCCAGAATCTCGTTACTCGCCGAGTGAAGCTGTTGGAGCTGCCGGACGCCGCTCAACGTCTCGTCGGTGATGGCATGCTCTCGCTCGAAAGCGTCGATCCGATGAGGGTGATTGCGCAGGCGAGCCCGGCACTGCTGGACGCCGCAATCGACTTCATCGGTGAGTATGGCGGGGAAATCGCTCCCGACGATTTCGTGCACGCGCCGCTGTCGATCCTGATGGGTGCCGTCGAGGCAACCGAAGGGGAGGTGTTCGCTGCGCCTCTCGGTGTGGTGCCTCTCAACAGCGAGCTGTTGTCCGACGATGAGACCACGACGGCGCTCATCGCCGAAGCCAGGGAGTTGCACAAGCAGATTAACTCCTACAGCTACAGCGACCCGAACATCCGTTTCACCGAAGCGGAGATCGACCGTGCGCGCGCAGCCGGTGTGCTGCTCGAGTACGGCGAGGAGAGCCCGCTCGTCACCGACCTCGCCGTCTACCAGGACCTCTGCCGCACCGCCATCGCCGCCGGAGTTGAAGCGCTCAAACAGCAGGCGACCGAGCGAGCCGAGGAAGAAGCGAGCATCTTCGGCACATCGGGAACGAAAGACAAGCCCGAGCCCGACGATGAGCGCACCACCCAGGAAAAGAAGCACCGCACGGAAATGCGGCGGCTTGCCGACACCGCCCACGGCGCCAATCTCGACCTCGGGGATTCGCTTCGCAATGGCCTGAGCGTCGTGGACCCCGCCGACATGGCCGTCGCCCGGTTCTTCGTCTACGCCCTCTTGGGGGCCGACAGCCCGACCGGCTGGGTCAAGGACACGGCCGTATCAGCAATCGCGCTTCGAGGGGTTCGCCTTGTGATCGTCGATTTTCGGAAGGACATGACCAAAGAGCGCAAGGACGGAAGCGCCGGTGCGCTGCGCATGAGCTACGGCGAAGGTATAAGGCACGAGAACCAGTCAGATTGGCTGTGGAAGTACCTCGAAGGCGCCCGTACCGCCGGCGAGCTCTATGGCCGCGCACTCGTCGTGATCGCCGCCGAGCGGTACGCGTCTCGGCGGGTGCTGCCTAGCAAACAGCAGTTTCAACCGCTGACGTGGCCATCCCACAAGGACATCGCGCTCAAAGCGCTGAGGAAACTCGCTGATCCGCACATCGCGGAGACGCTCAAGGCCCTGGAGAAAGCCGTCGCCAAGGCTGAGCGCGAGCACCAAGAGGCGCTGAAGGCGCTCTCGGACACCGAGCGTCGCGCTAAAGCCAGGTCGGCGAGCACCCACGAGGCCAACGCCGAGGAAGATGCTCTGCACCTGGAGCCCCAAGACCCCGACGTCAACTTCCCCCACCCAAACGGCAGCACGCCCAACGGCGAGCACCAGGAGCAGATCGACGCCAACAATTCAATCGCGGGGGGTACTGCTGACCTCGCGGACCACGCAGACACCGCTGCCGAGGACGTGCTGGACGCCGCGGCAGACATTGACTTCTGAAAGAGCGCTCGCAACTCCAGCAGCTGTCTCTATTCATCCAACACAACGGTGCCCCGCAGGACCACGCCCGATATCGCTGCGGGGCACCACTTACCCGGAAAGGACCACGCCAATGTCCGCCTTTGTCGTATCCCATAGTCATATTCACCTGCTCGTCCATACCGCGATGTACGGACCCACTGCCACTCGCCGAACGTGGCACACATTCAGCTACTACCACCGGACGCCCAACGAACCGGCCGGTAACTCCGGCACACAGCACACAATCCGCCCCGGCGACTTCGACGCCGCAGACAAGCTGGGACAGTTGCTCGTGAGCGAGAACGTCAAGAGCGTGCACAGCCGCTACCCAAACGACCACTGCATACCCCCGGAGGACTACTCCGCACTATATCGGTTCGGAACCCCGCCCCGCGTCTCTACCATAGATGTGCTCGTCGCGCTCGACAGCTATGAGTACCAGGCATGCGAGCATTCCGGCTGGCGCACAAGTGAAGCTCACTCGTTCACCGACGCACTCCGGCGGGCAGTGATCGGACACCTGCCCGGATACTACGAGAGCAACTGCTGGACGATCAGAGAAGGGCAACAACCGCCTAGCACTCAGGGTCCGAGAACAGGTCAGCGAGCCCGCGTCCAAGGGTAGCCATGTCGTGCTGCGCTCGGCGACCAGCCCTGGGCGCAGCGATAGCCACCGACCACACACCAACCGAAAGGGCGATATGCCTACGAGCATACCCTCAGACCCGCGCGCTCCCTGCGCGCCCGATCAACACACTCGACCGCACCCCGAGCTTCCTGCTCCCCGCGCCAGGAGCGACAGCCGCGAGCGCTGGCCGCAGAGCCCGTGGCTTCACATCGCCCGATTCGGGTGGACGATTCACTTCCCGGCGCAACGCACCCCGTACCGCTTCGGCGGAGCGACACTCTCCCACTACGGCGAGAGCTGGCGTGGACACCTTCACGAGCTCACCGCCGACGCGATCGGCACCGACGCACGCACCGTCGCAGACGAGGACATCGTACGGTTGAGCGTCAGCGGCCCGCTTGGCAACCCAGAGCTCCCCGCCGGGCGAATCATGAGGATCAACGCGGCCCCCGAGCCGTGGCGCGACACCCCCACAGACGGGCACGACCCGCGCTTCGGTAACGCCGGAGCACTCGACTACGTCGCACTCGATGTCTACGTCACGATCCTGCGCCGCTTCGGCGGGCGCGTCTTCGACCCGCACCGCGACTAGCGCCACCCTCAGCCAGCCCGCGCGGCGTGTTTCACCCAGCGCGGCACCGGGTCGCGCACACCGAGCCCACTGGTCGAACAGCCAGATCCGCACATTGCGCCAGGGCTGAAGCGCGACCGCGCCTCGCGCGGACCTGCGCCCATAGCAATGCGGGTCGATCCGCCGCAGCGCACTGCCACGACCCTCAACACCCCCGGTGCAAGGCGGCGTGCTCGCTTTCCGGGGAACCACCAGAAAGGATTCACATGAATACTCCTACCACAGCCCGTGCCGGATACCGCTATATAGCGGAGTGTATCCAGGTGATGCAGATGCTCACCGAAACGCAGTTCCGGGCAATCGAAGGCATTCTCGACGAGCCGCTCGGACGCTTCAAGGGGTGGGCCGATCACTTCGTGTTCTCACCACATAGCCCGCCGGTTGCACAGGCGCTCCGCGAATACCTATGCGCGCAGGGCCTTCCGCACACAAGCGAATGCGAGGAAGCCTGGGAGCACAGAGCGCAAACCGAGTCATCCGGTCCCAGCGCAGTTCGCGAGCTGGTCGCGCTCGCCAGTCACCGCGCTCTGAAACCGAGGGACCTTGAAGGAGAGACCTACGATGCTGCGGCGGAGGCCGCGGGTCTCATCATCGATGCTGGTATCGAGGACCAGATCGGTTATCTCGTGCAGGTCCGCGGGCTAGCGAAGGCACAGCGGGTGATCGAGCGCGCGAGAAGGCACGTACGATGAGCCGCCCGGTCCCCTACACCTGGAAGGTCGGGGTGGACAACGCCTTCGGGTATCTGACTCGGCCCGATGGTCAACGCCACCTCGCAGAGTCCCGCCGGTTCATCTCAACCGCTGGGCAAAGCGTCGGACTGGCGATCGGCCTGGACACCGGATGCGCGCTGCTCACCACGGCTGACGGGAGGAGCTCGTGGCAACAGATTGCAGCCGAGCGTGCGTGCGAACTAGTGGATATCCCCGCACCAGAGATCGATGGGTTTGCCGAGATCACACGGCGGCTTGACCCATTCCATGTCGAGCGTTACACGAGCCCGGTATTCAACGCGATCGTAGCGCTCGCCGTCGAGAACGGCCTGCCGTGCGCCCACGCCCTTCGCGCCTGGCTAACCCAGGTGTGGGACGGAACGTTTGACGGCCCGTACCTTGAGCAGCCAGAGACGTTCGCCGCGTCGGTCCTTGAGCGCATGGCGGTGGCAGGGCTCACGGCGCAGGATGCCGTTTTCGCACAGCTCGCCAACGACGCCGCGCTCCCAGCGAACGGACCGGAGCACCAGGGGCTCGCGGAGAGCACCGGCTGGCAGGCAGCGCTCGTGGAGCTACCCGTGCGCGTATCGCACCAAGCGACCGAGCTCGACAGTGCCCGGCAGTCACGCCGACAGGCGCAGCGTGCAAACAGCACGCAGCTCGCGCTCATCTGACGCGAGCTTTACCTAAAACTCTCAAGAGAGGAGCGGCTATGGCGCGCTTCAGTTCGATTCACCTGTTCGCGGGCGGTGGCGGGGACCTCATTGGCGCCGAGATGATCGGTGGCTCTGGAGTCCTCGCGGCCAACCACTGGACGTGTGCCGTGGAAAACCACGGTGCGAATTTCCCGAATGTAGAGCACCTGATCGGGGACCTTGCGATCGCTGATCCACGCAATCTTCCGGGGGTCGTTCACGAGGCGACTGTGCTATGTGCCTCACCGGAGTGCGACGGATGGAGCCTGTCGCGCAATCACCAGGAGGAGATAAGCCGCCTCGGGCCGTTCGACCCCAAGCAGGGGATCGGACGCTCCCGCGCGACCGTCTGGTGCCCGATGCGGTTCGCTGCTGCCCTGCCGAACCTGACGACGATCATCATGGAGCAGGTTGTTGACATGGTGCGCGAGGCGAGTGCCTTCGCTCGCTATGTGCTCGAGTGGGACAAGCTCGGCTGGCGGGTCCAGGCAGTCAGCGCGAATAGCGCGATATGGGGTGCGGCACCGCAGTCACGCGACCGCCTGTACCTGCTGGTCACTCGCAAGAGCGTCCCCAAGCCCGACCTGGACTTCCGGCCGCGATGCCGTTGCCTGGGATGCGACGCCGACGTGTTCGGCATCCAGACATGGAAGCCCAAGGCGCTGCGGCGCGCCACCCCGGCTGGCCCGGTCGGCAAGTACGGGCCTCGCACAGGCCAGTATTACTACACCTGTCCCGCCTGCCGGGAGCGCGGCCAAAAGACAGTCGTCGTGCCATACATCATCCCGGCTGCCGCAGCGATCGAATGGGAGCTGCGTGGCACCAGGATCGGTGATCGAGCCGAACCGCTTGCGCCCACGACGATGCGCCGCATCGAAGTCGGGCTGCGCCGCTGGAATACCGAGCACCTCGCCCGGCTTTCGCGGCTCAACGACCCCAAACGGGACGAGCCCGCCCCCATCTGGATGCCCTATCCCACACAGACTGGCCGCCAGGACATGGCGCTCGTTTCCCCGCCCGCCGGGGCGCTCCAGGTCACGTTGCGCCAGCACCTCGACGCGGCGCCCGTGAGCGACCCGTGGCGGACGGTGTGCGCCTCTGGGAACCATCTCGGGGTGCTGTTCCCGGAGGAGCCCAGCGTACATGCAGGCGAGGTGACGGGAATGCTGGTGCAAGCCGCTGGTCACACATTCGAGCGGCCGGGGTACGCCCGCGCGTGGAGCCTCGCCGAGCCCTCGCCCGTGATCAGCGCCACCTTGGACAAGGCGCTCCTCGCCCCGCCCGGCGGTTTCATTCCCGCGACTGGTGAGGCGTTCGCCGTAGCGAACTTCGGCACCGAGCGCGGCGGGCACGTTCGAGACGTGACCGAGCAGCCGATGGGAACCATCACCGCCGGCGGGAAGTACGGGATCAGCCAGCAGGCCGTTTTGCGAGTTCCGCGGGACGCCGTGATCGCCAGCTACTACGGCGGCTCGACAGTCACTGCGGACGCCGGCCGCGAGCCGTTCCGAACACAGACGGCAGTCGATCGCCATGCCGTCATCGACCCACCGCCGGGGGCGCTCCTCCGCGCGGGCGGCACCCGGCAGAGTGACCTCGTTGACGTACATCGTCATCCGGCGCCAACGAGGATGCCATCAGAGAACTACGGCACCTTGCGCGCGGTCGGGGAGCTGCCCTACAGCGTCGAGGACGCTGAGTTTCGGATGGTGACTCCCGAGGAGTGCGCTCGAGTAATGGGCATTCACCAACGACTCATTCCCCAGCCCGATGGCACATACAACGTTGTTCCTTACCGGCTCACCGGGAACAAGCGCGACCGCGTACGTCTCGCGGGTAACAGTCTGACCCCCGGAGTCGAGGCGGAAATCCTTGACCGGGCGCTGAGCGCCCAGGTGGCCTAGAGGCACCTGAAGACCGGCGATCCCCGCAGCGCGCAACCGCGGGCCCTTGGGGGTTCACCTCAACGAAAGGCGATAACAGTGACTCAGAGCGATGTTGCTCACGGCTCCGTCGTGGGCCGGCGCTTGCCAAACAACGCCCCCGGGAGTCAACGGGGCAGGAAGGAGGAGCGCCCCTTGCTGTTCCTACACGCCGGCTCGCTCAGGCGAGTCCAAGCGCACCGTGACCCGAACCTCGGCCGGCTGCTCGGCCCGCGCGACTTCAGTCGCCTCGCTGACACACTGGCCGCCGGTATCAAGGTTGGAATTGATAACGATGGGTTCAACGGCGTCGACTTCGACAAGTACAACCGGATGATCGCGAGTGTCCGCATGACGGTCTTCGGAGAACTGCCGACGATGCGTCAGCTCATTCAGCATGCGGGCATCCCGTGGCCGAAGCCCGTCGACCCGGTGGAGCCCAATCCCTTCGGGGAGCCGCCGCCGTTGATGCCCCCGCCGCCCGCGAACCTTTTGTGGGTCGTCGTCCCGGATATTGTAGCGGACGCGCGACGAACCTACAGGTATTTCCAATGGTCGCAGCCGATGATGGCTGACCTACCGTTGGCTTACGTCGTACAGGACGGCTCGGGGGATGTCGGCGTGCCGTTCGACGCCCCCGGTTTGCGGTGCCTGTTCATCGGTGGGTCAGACCGCTACAAGCACTCTGCGGAGATGTCGGAAATTGTCGCGTACGGCAAGCGGCTCGGCCTGTGGATTCATGGCGGACGGTGTAACTCCGCCAAGCGCGCCCGGTACTTCGCGTCGATCGGCTGCGACAGCTTCGACGGCACTGGCGCCTCGATGTTCCCCCAGCACATACCGCGCTACCTGGCGTGGGCGTCCGCGCCCACCCAGGAGCGCCTCATCGCCTAATCACCCCGCGCCGTGAGCGGGGAGTGTCCGGCCCCATTCCCCTTCGGTGCGACCGGCGAGGTGAACAAACCCCAGTGACAGGAAGGCTCACTATGAAAACACCATTAGCGGAACAGGGCGAGGGAGAGCAGCTGCGTCTTGCGCCTGGTGCTGACCCGGACGACCTGATCAGCGAAGCGAAGGCTCGATGGAACCCGATCAAAACGTACTGTCTGTTCAGCGGCGGGAACGACTCGGCGGCTCTCGCTCACCGATGCCATTCTCACTATGACGCGCTGTGCTATGTGGATACCGGGACCGCGGTCGAGGAGGGTCGCGGCGGGCCGGGTGTGCTCGCCCACGTACGTGGCGTGGCGGCGTGGCTTGAAAAGCCGCTGGTCGTCATGCGGGCGGGCGATGCCTACCGCAAGATGGTCCTTGGCGGGCAGATAGTGCGGCGGGGAACCCTAGCTGGAACACGTGAGCCGGGTCATGGGTTCCCAGGCCCCGGCCAGCACGGCAAGGCGTACTCGCGGCTGAAGGAGCGCCAACTCGAAGAGCTGGTACGACGCGCCAAGCGAGGCTACCCCCGGGCGGCGGGCGTCCTTCTGTTGAGCGGCGTGCGACGCGCGGAGTCCCAGCGGCGCGCAACGCGGATGCCACTGACCGAACGCGGATCACGGAAGTTCGTGAACCCGTTGATCGACCTCAGCAACCAGTCAATCAGCCAGTACCGAAGGACTCACGACCTGCCGCAATCGGATATCGCGGCGCTGCTCTGCCGTAGCGGAGAGTGCAACTGCGGCGCATACTCCGCCGCAGAGGACGAGCGCGCGATGCTCTCGGCGTGGTTCCCGCGAACGTGGGAGCGCATCGCGCGGCTCGAGGCCGAAGCACAGGCAAAGGGTATCCGCTGGTGCCGCTGGGGCGGCTACGACCTCGCTGGCAACCGAGCGACCGACGTATCCCGCGAGCGCGTCGGGGTGCTCTGCGAGAAATGCGAGCAAACCTCGCTTTTCGGTGAAACCGCATGAAACCCCAAGCCGCGAGACGCCCGTCGCGCACACCCGCACCGACCACGCCGAAAACACACTCCTGGGAAGGAAGGACCATGAAGGCCCGCGAACCACGACAACTCAACCTGCTGGCGACAGAGGCACAAGAACTCCTCGCGCGAGCACGACGACGATCAGACATGCGCGCTGCTATAGAGCCGCGCGTCGATTTCAAAGCACTCAACCGGGTGGTGCGCCGTCAACGCGCCGCGCTTACCCGTGCGATCAACAGCGGTGACCCCGAACAGGTCGTCCTGGCGTGCGCCGAGGCCGTCCGGGAGTGGCGCCAGCCGGGGCTGATGTGGCCCGATGACTGTGGGCGTTGGCAACGCGCCCTGGACGACGTGCTGCCGTTCCACCAACAGGTGTCGCTGGAGGATCTTGCCGACTAGCGGGGCCGGCTCTCTCGTTGAGCGCTCGAGCGCTGCACACCGGTGGCTAGCGCGTTGAGAGTCGCACGCCGGCACCTGGAAACCAAACCCCAAACGAAGGAGACAGCCGTGGAAATTGATGAGCTTGTCAACGCCGTCGAGTCCCTGGAGGATGAACAGCATGTGACGCGCGTCCACAATGCCGCCGTCGCTCGCATGAAGCAGCTACACGAGAGGCGTCTGCGCGAAATACGTGACAGCCTGCCAGTCGGTCAGCGAGTGCGGACCAACGACCTGACCAAACCCCGGTTCCTGCGGGGCCTGACTGGAACCGTCGTCGAGCCGCCCGGTACCTCGAAAGTCAAGGTGAAGTGGGACGAGCCAGAGCGAGCGCGCCAGTATGCCGCGCCTGACGGCACGGCACCGATTGGTTTCGGAGCGCTCGAGGTAGTCACCGACGCCGGGAGCAGCTCCCTCTTCTAGGCGCAATCTGGTTAGGGGACACGGGCATCTCGGCCGGGGGTATTAGCGCCGTCCGCCCGACAAGCAATCAAACCCAAGGAGGAACCCATGAGCCCCGTAGCCCAGCTACAGGGACCAGACACCCGTTGTCCGGTCCGGCCGCGCCCCGTACTGGCCGGGGCATTTCGCTCCCCGTAACACGATCACAGCGCCGCATCGATCCAAGACGCGGCGCGCAACCGGAAAGGAGGGCCGAATGGCCCCTACTACACCCCCAAAGGCGATGTGGAGCGGCGTGCTTGAGCTCAACACCGCGTTCAAGCTGCACGTCTCGATATGCAAGGCAAACGAGTCATACCGCGGAAGGGACCCAATCAGCGACCTATGCGCGTGCCACCACAAGCCGTTCAAACGGTCAACGGTATGCGAGGGCGGCCGTATCCGACTCACCGATGAGCTTGAGAAAAGCGGTGAAACGGAGAACACGGTGGAAGTCATCAAGGGCGTGCCCGGTGACGGCGAGGAATACGTCGAACTCAGCGACGCTTGGGTCGAGGCGATCAAAGCGGCCGGCACCTCCGACGGGATGGCCGTCGCAGCGGTCGTTGACCTGGCGAGCGTCCCGACCGAGCGATACCAGGGCCTTTACTACGTGAGGCCGGACAGCAAAGTCAAGCGCTCCAAAGGGCCAGTCGAAGTGGTCCTCGGTGCGCTTGAGCGCGTGAACAAGGCGATCATCACCAAGTGGGCGCCCCGTGGCCGCGAGCTGCTGGTCGCGATCTACGCCAAGGACGAAGCGCTGATGCTGAACGTCTTGATGTACGAGTCAGAAGTCAAGGCTCCCGACGCGAAGTGCCTGATCGGTAGCGACGAGGTCTCAGAGGCCGAAATCGATGTCGCCGTGCAGGTCTTGGCGACGCTACCGGGCGAGTTCGAGTTCTCCGCCGCACAGGATGACGCGGTAATCGTCCGCCAAGAAGCGATTGAAGCCGCCCGCAACGGGGAGGAGGCACCGACGCGGGAGCCCGTGGCAGCTGAAGAGGGCACGTCGGACCTGATGGCCGTGCTCCTTGCCGCGACCACGGCCGCCCCAGTAGTGAAGGACATCCGCAGCTCCCAACAGAGCAACGGCGCGGTTCCCGTGGGAGCCAGCCAGTAGCAGGCTGGTGACCAGACAGTCACCAGCGCCACCCTTTGCGCCGGCCTAGACGTCGGCGCTCACATCTGAGCCGACGGTACGCGCCGCGTCTCACCCCGTGTGGGGTGGGCGTGGCGTGCGCTGGTGCGGCACGAGAGCCCCGGTTCACCCCGGGGCAAGGAGGAGCACCCATGCTACCCAAGCCAATGCTCGCCAAGCCGATGACGCGCATTCCCGAAGGTCCAGGGTGGTGGGCTGAGCCGAAGTTCGATGGATGGCGCGCCCTGGCCGGCTCGCTGAACGGCGTCGTGATGTGGACCCGCGCACTGAACTATGTGACACAGGTCCCCTACATCGCCGATGCGATCGCCGCGAGCTTCCCGCCAGGAACGATCCTCGACGGGGAGATCGTGGACCTGGCGTCCGAGCGGCAGTGGAATCGAACCCAGTCAATTCTCGGTACCACGAAAGGCGCCTTTCAGCATCACCCGACGGCTGAGGATCCGCCACTGACGTATGTGCTGTTCGACTTGCTGTGCCTCGGCGGGAGCGACATACGCTCCCGGCCGCTGAAGGACCGCCGCGCGCTCCTTGAGGAGCACTGCTGCGGGCTTGAGCGGGCCACCGGCGGACGGCTCCTGTTGATCCCCGTTCACCCACCAAGCGACGCGGGCCTTCGGGCGCTGGTCGAGTACGGGTTCGAGGGCGTCGTCGTCAAGCGGATCGACAGCCCGTACCAATCCGGTGCTCGACGGGGCGCGTGGGGCAAGATCAAGCCCTACGCCGAGATCGAGGCGATCTGCACCGGCGTGTACCCGGCCGAGCAAGGCAGCAAGTATGCGCCGATCGTCGCCGGCAAACCGCAGCCGTGGGCGGTCGGGGGCATCCGCTTCCGCGTGCAGCACGAGGACGGGCGGATCTACAACGGCCGTGCGGCCGGAATGACCGACGCGCTACGCCACGAGCTGCACACCCACCCCGAGAGGTTTATCGGGAGGCTCGTCGAGCTCGCGCATTGGGGCATCAACGACACCGGTGCGCTGCGCCACCCGAACGTCAAGCGATTCCGGTCAAACCGTGACAAGGCCCCGCCCTCGGCCAGCCAGCCACACGGTGTGAGCACAGGCAGACACGAGACCAGGGCAGCGCAGATTCCACTCACCTGGGAGCACCCCGGCACCTAGCACCGCCGCGACCTGCGCACCCAACCCGTGCAGGCCCTGCGGCGCACCCGCTTTCGAAACCCGCCGTCAACCGACGGCTCGAATACCAGGAAGGAAACCAAGCAATGCCAACCGACATGAATGTCCGTCGTCCGCACCACGGCCGCAAGGCGGCTGGTGTGAGCAATGCCGAGCGTGCCCGCAAATCGAAGAAGTGGGGAAATGGGCTCGGTATCAAACCGTTCGGCGAGCTGGGGCTGAGTGGCTACAACTATGCAACCGAAGTCGTCCATATAGGCCCGTTTCTGCGCTGGCTTGACCAGTACATCGAGACACGCGGCCACGGATTTGCGATGTTCGACCTCGGATGGGACAGCAACGCCGCACGGCGGCTTCTCTACTGGCGCGTGGAGAGCACCCAACCCTATGTACCCGTCGCCATCATCGAGGACGCCCTGCACCACGTCGGGGTACGACTGGTCGATGTATACCCCGAGACGGACGTAGGACACATTTTCACCAAATGGTGCCCGGTGTGCGAGGAAGAGTCGATCGTTGACGCGAGCCTGATCTGCCCCTGGTGTGAGACAAGCACCCACGCCGCGCAGATGGCCGCCGCATAAAGCACTGCCAGGCGCTCGTAACCTCCGGCCGTCTGCGGCCGAGCGAGCAACCCTGCCACGCGGCGGACTGCCGCGTGGTGGGCTTCCAACGCGACCGCCCCGACCCTTTACGGGGCAGAAGGAGAATACCCATGCTGTTCTTTCACTCTGGCTCGCTCGCGCGAGTCGAGGCTCACCAGGACCCGAACATCGGGCGCATACTTCAGCCGCGGGACTTCAGCCGCCTCGCTGAGACGCTCGCCGGCGGGTACCGCGTCGCGATCGACTGCGGCGGCTACACCGGCGTTCAGATCGACACATACACACGGATGATCACCAAGATCCGCGGGATCCTCAACAGCGACACCCTGCGCGGGCTGGCGCCCCACTGCGGGCTACCAAGCACACAGGCACCGGACCCGAACCAGCCAAACCCGTTCGGGGAGCCGCCGTCGAAAACGCCGCCGCCCGCGAACCTCGTGTGGGTCGTTGTCCCAGACGTTCGAGAGGACGCCGCCCACACGTTCCTGAACTTTCAGTGGCTCGCGCCGCTGATGAGCGACTTGCCGCTTGCCTACGTGGTGCAGGACGGGTCGGGTGAGATAGGCATCCCGTTCGATACACCGAACCTACGGTGCCTCTTTCTCGCCGGGTCCGACACCTACAAGCAATCCCTAGAGATGCAGCAGATCGCAGCCGAAGGGAAGGCGCGCGGCCTATGGATTCACGGGGCACCATGCAACTCCGAGCAGCGCGCCCAGCTGCTTGCCTCGCTCGGCTGTGACAGCTTCGATGGCACCGGAGCATCGAAATTCCCGGGCCTGATTCCCCGATACCTGCGCTGGGCCGGCGAGGCAGAGGCTACCCGACCCCCAGCGCGCACGACATCAACCGCGGGCGGTACACAATGACCATTGACGCAGACCAGGCACGCACAATCGCAGGCAACTGGCACGCAGGCCAGTGGAGGAGCGCGCTCTACTCCTTCAGCTCCGCGGGGGCCAGCCAAATAGATGCGCTGTCGGAGGTCGAACAAGAGCTCTCAGCGCTCGCGGAGCGCAAGGATCAGAGCGAGGTCCCCGAGCTACGCCGCGAACTGGAAAGCCTCGCCGACTACCTGCAACCGACCACGTGGCGCGCGCAGGCACGCGAAGTCGGCGAAGACGCCGGCCGAGCGGCAGGAAGCTGGGCAGCAGACGGCAACACCCCCACGGCCGCCGCGATCCGAGCACTCAGAGGCATCCAGGACGGCAACCCGGAGGTATGGGACTCGCTGCCCCGCGAGCCCAGCCTCAGCCGCGAGCACACACCAGAGAAGCTCGCGCTGGAAATCGTCGGCGAACAGCGCGAGCAGCCGCCCGATAGCCTGAGCGACGAACTCGCTGAGGCTTGGCAGGAAGGCGTCACCGCGACGTTTACCGACGCTTGCGTTAACGCTCTGGAAGGCGCCGTGCAGTGGATCGAGACTCGCTACGGCGACGCGCTATTCACCAAGAACGGTATACAGCTGCGCGCAACACGGGAGCAGACCCGCGAGTGGGCGCGGCGCTGGTCATCCTCGAAGCTTTCCGGTCGAGGAGTCGTGGCTAACCTCATCAACGACCTGGACGACGCGAGCGCCGCGTACGGCATATCCGCCGCGGAGTTCAACGCGTGGGTCGCCGAGGTACTCATTCTCGCCGCGCGCAATGTCGGGCTCACCATAGCCCAGACGTGGGACTCACAAGCGTTTTTCCCACACGCCCAGGATCGGTCTGAACTCAAGAAGGGAGCATAGCGTGGTAACGGAACTCATCACCGAGGCTGACGTGCTGCGAACGCTGCGGGAGGGCACCTACACACTCCCCGCGCTGTACCGGCGCTGCGAAGCGCGAGCGGACATCGCACGCGACGGTGGCCTTGCGCCACCTGATGCGGAGCATCCCACCGCCCGGGTATGGAAGCGCAGGCTGCGAGGGATGCTCCAGACACTCCGGGCGTCGGGGAACGCGGAGCGGGTCAACCGCAGCGTCTGGCTGATCCGGGGAACTCCCGAAGCCCCGCGTCGGCTCGTGCTCGTCGCACCGGGTGGGACGTTGGCCGATGTGGAATTGCACCTGGCTGACGCGATGGACCTCCTCAGATCGCTGGAGGAGCCGGCCGACCTCGTTCTCTGCGACCCGCCCTACGCGCTGGGACGCGGCACCGCCGCGTGCAGCGCCGAGCGGGTCTACCGCCGAGATCGGCGCAAGATAGTCGGCGGCTACGTCGATGTTCCAAGCGCCGAGTACCCCGCCTTTACCCGTCGGTGGGTGTCCGCTGCCGCCGGCGCGCTGCGCCCCGGTGGCCAGCTTGCAGTGGTCACAGGCCCGCAGCAGGCCGCGATTGTGCAGGTCGCAGCCGAAGAGTGCGGGCTGACGTAGGTGAACGAGATCCCAGCGTTCCGGGAGTTCGCGCTCTACACCACCCGTCGATTTGCGTGTTCGCACTGGACGATCACTGTGATGAGCCGCGGCAGACTGGAGGACCGCCGGCGAGTGTTCAACGTGCCGGTCGATCTTCCAAAGGCCCATTCGGGCCGGGATTACCCCTTGGATTGGTGGCCGGAGAACGGGCGCGCTGACCGGCCCGGCCGGTTGCGCTACGAGAACAGCCTTCCGGGTCGTCTCCTCGCACGGATCATAGAAGCGTTCACCAATCCCGGTGAGCTGGTCATCGACCCCTGTGTGGGCAGCGGGACGAGCGCTATCCAGGCGCGTGCCCTCAAAAGGCGATTCGTCGGCGGCGACATCAACCCGCTGGCCGTCAGGTTCGCCGCAGCGCGCCTGCTCGCCGAGGACGCATGGAGCGAGGAGCGCACACCGTCACTGTTTGACGACCACGCTCTCGCGTGAGTATCAAGGAATCCAGAAAGGAGGTGATGTCGGGTCCGAGCAGGATGTCGCACACGATTTTCTGGTCGACGGCGAGCCAAATGAACGGCTTGTCATCGAACTCGCGCTCGGCGTGATGCGCGGCAAGGGTTGGGTCGAAGAGCCCGACGATGAGCTGATCGAGAGGCTACGACGGCTCTACCACGCCAACCCGATCTGTCAGCAAGAGGTGAAATTTACCGGCGAGCTCTTGCATGACCTATGCGCTGCCAGGCCAGGTGAGTACCTCGCGGCTGCGTTTGAGTATGAATGCGAAGAACGATGGGAGCGCTATGAAGCAGAGCGCTGGTCCTGCCCCTGCGGGGTGACGTTCGGCCTCTACAACTGGAGTCACACCAACACCGCCTTCTACACCCTCACCAGCGACGGCCTATTCGACAGCAAAGTCAAAGAATGCCCAAGATGCTCAAGGAACCTCGCGAAAGCCCGTAACGAGCAGGCCTTCGGCCAGCTCGGCTTCGCGTTTTAGCGAGGACACCCAAGCCACGACAAGGGCGGCGCTCCGGGCCTCGTCCAGTCGTCGAAAGTCAGATCGCACCCACGGGATCTGGCTCTGCGCTCACCCTCTTCTCGACCAGCCGGCAACACGTCGCATAGAAGCACACAGCTTCTGCGGCCGATCCACCATCCGTGCCCTACCCAAAGGAGATTCTCATGTGTAGATATCTCGTAGTTGCCAAGCGCGCTCTAGCGAAGCTGAGCGCTCTAGCCGATCTTACACGTTCCACCATCGACCTTACCGTCAAACCAGCCCAGTTCATAAGAACAGCGAGCCGCGAGAACTTGCTCGAGGTACTCGCGGTTGCGAGCGCTGCCAGCGCGATCAAACGGCTGCTCGATTATCAAAGTAGCTTCGCGAACATCGTGGTCGCGGTTCTGTTCGGCCGGGTCAGTCTTGCGTTCGGTCGTGCGAAATCGCGCGACGCTCACGGGGTTGCGTACGGGGGCGGTCGGGTACGGGTACAGCGATCAAAGATCACCCGCGACATGTGCGTTCCTAGCGAGGGTAGCGTCGAGCACCCCGGGGATATCGAGGCCGGAGCGATCGCAATGAACCTGTTCACCGAAGCTGTAGTGGAGGGAGCACTGATAGCTCCCGAGGGAGTTCGGATCGAGTGCTACGGCGAGGATGATGACCAGGGAGGTGTCTTCCTTCCGGTCGCCTACCTACAGGATCCGCACACGAGGGGTGTGACCGCGGGATGGCGAGACACGGGTAATATCGCCGCGGCAGAAGACGAAGACCCGCATAACGCGGAGCTCGTGCTCGCGGCGCTTGAGTGCTTCGCCGGCGAGTTGAACTTCGCGCTCACGGGCGACAGGTTCGCGGGGCATCCACGGTGCTCGCGGCCACCTCGCCCGTGAGGCAACACGGCCAGCTCGTTCGGCGATCTCGATCCTGGAAAGGAGGTGAGAGGTGTCACCTACAAAGCAGAATGGCGGCCGTGACCGGGTGAGTCGTGGGTCGCGGCGGAAGAAACCGAAGGCTTTGGTGAACCTCAATCGTGAGCAGCGAGCGGTTGTGACTCACCCGCCGGGCAAGATCCTCGTGATCGCGGGTGCGGGGACGGGCAAGACGAGGGTCCTGACTCGCCGGGTGGCGTTTTTGATCGAGGCACGGGACGTGCAGCCGGAGTCGATTCTGCCGATTACCCTCACCAACAAGGCAGCGAGGGAGATGATCGGCAGGCTGCGCAAGCTATGCGGGGCGGAGATCGCTGAGCGGATTCAGGCGGGCACCTTTCACGGAACCTGCGCGCGAATCTTGCGTAGCCACCACGCGTTGATCGGCAGGAGTTCGCAGTTTCAGATCTACGACGAGAGCGACGCCCGACGGGTCATCAGACGCGCGTTGACAGAAGAAGAGGTCGCGTGGATCAAGCCGAGCGTGGTACAGCATGAGATATCCGCTAACAAGCATCACGCGGTCCCGCTCGAGCAGTACGCGGCGGTCGCGGCGGATAGGACGAGCCAGATAGTGGCTCGCGTGTGGGGCGAGTATGAGCGTGAGCTCACGCGCGCTGACGCCCTGGATTTCGATGATCTGCTGTTGCGGACCGTTGAACTGTTGCGCGCCAACACGGACATCCGCACCGGCTACCGGGAGCGGTGGCAGCACATACTCGTGGACGAGTACCAGGACACCAACCCAACGCAGGCGCGGCTGTTGCGCGTTCTCGCTGACCGGGACTTCATGGCGGTCGGCGATGACAAGCAGGTGATCTTCGGGTTCAGGCTCGCGGATGTCCGGTTGATTCTCGATTTCGAGAAGGAATACCGCGACGCGTATGTCTTTACCCTCCAGGAGAACTACCGCAACTCGCCGCAGATACTGCAGGCAGCGAACCGGCTGATCGCTCATAACCGGGTGCAGCGGCCGATGACGCTGGTGCCCACGCGAGAAACCGAGGACGGCCCCGAGATAGCAGTGCATTTCGCAAACAGCGACGTGGATGAGGCGCGGTGGGTCGCCGCGCGTATCCAGCGGTTCATTGAACAGGGCGTCCAAGAGCGAGAGATCGCGGTACTCGCACGCGACAAAGATGTCGTGGAGTGCATTGAGCGCGGGCTTGCCGGGGCGGGCATCAGCTACCAGTCGATCGGGCCGCGCGGATTCTTCAAGCGTACCGAGGTTCGCGCCGCAATCGCGCATTTGCGGCTGCTCATCGACCCACGTAACGAGGAGACGTTCGCTCTCGCGCTAGGCCTGCGGCCAAGGGTCGGCGACATCAGCGTCGCGAAGATCATCGCCTACGCGCAGCGGAACAATCTGACGCTACTGGAGGCAGCGAGCGCCGTTGACCTGATCCCAGGGATCCGCGACCGCCAAGCCCGGGAGAACACCCGGACGTTCGCCTACCAAATGCTCGCGTTCGCTCGCGCGGCCCGCTGTTGAGCGCCGCTGAGTTTGGGCATGCTGGTGCCGTTTTGGGTGGGCATCGGTGGGTGGGGTACGAAAGAAGAAGTAAGTGATGGTCGTGGGCACGTCGTTTGCCTGTGGGCATG
>JBEKYV010000050.1:0-12182 GCA_049510515.1 Solirubrobacteraceae bacterium
GAGGGGGCTGTGCGCCTGCGCGTGCCAGACGAGGGTGCCACCGTCGTCCACGACGTGATCCGTGGCGACACCCGCTTCGAGCACGTCCATCTCGACGACCCCGTGATCGCCCGTGCCGACGGCTCGGTGCTCTACAACTTCGCCGTCGCGATCGACGACCTCGACGCGCGGATCACGCATGTGGTGCGTGGCGAGGATCACCTCTCCAACACCCCAAAGCAGCTGCTGGTGCTGGAGGCCGCCCGCGCCGCGGGCTTCGCGCCGGACGCTGCGCTGCCGCTGTATGCGCACCTGCCGCTGCTGCACGGGCCGGACGGCAAGAAGCTCTCAAAGCGCCACGGCGCCGCGTCGGTACAGGAGCTGCGCGAGGCGGGATACCTGCCAGAGGCGGTGCGCAACTATCTCGCGCTGCTCGGTTGGGGGACGGGGGACGACGCCACGGTGATGTCCACCGAGCAACTGGTGGAGCGCTTCGCGCTGGAGCGAGTCAGCCGAAACCCGGCCCAGTTCGACGAGGCGAAGCTGCGCTGGCTGAACGGCGTGTACATCCGCGCGCTCTCGCCCGCCGAGCTGGCAGGCCGTCTGGAGCAGTACACCGGGCGCAACGGCCTGGAGCAGGCGGCACGGATCAGCCAGGAGAAAATCCAGACGCTCGCCGACTTCTGGCCGCTCGCCGGTCCGCTGCTGGACGAGCCGGTCGACGATTCCGCAGCGCGCGCGCGCTGGCTGGACGAGCGCGGGCGCGAGGCGCTCGGCCAGGTCCGCTCGGCTCTGAGCGAGGCAGCGAGCTTCGACGAGGCCACGGTGCAGGAGGCGCTCGAGGCGGTGATCGCCGAGCGTGGCGCCAAGCCGCGCGAGGTCTACCAGCCGTTGCGCGTGGCGCTCACCGGCACGACGATCTCGCCGGGGATCTTCGAGAGCGTCGCGCTGCTCGGTCGCGAGGCGACGTTGGCGCGGATCGACGCGGCGCTCGCCGGCGGGAGCTGAGCGGGCCAGGCAGCCAGCGTCGCGGGTCCCGCGGTAATTATTGTCCAAACGTCCTCAAACACCGCCAGACGCGGCCGATTACCGATCAATACCTGCGGCTAAACGCCTCAACCGAACGTCCACGCCTGCCGATAGACCATCCCAGAGGGTGGCGCAGTCGGCCGACAGGCCGGCGAGCCGGGCCCCTCTTCTTCATATTAGGCGGCCCAATGGATTGGGCGGCGAGCGACTTCAAGGTAGGTGCGCGGAGCATGCAGGCAACAGCCACCACACAGCGCCAGCGGGCCAAGGAGCGGCCCAACGCGCCCGGCGAGCCAACTTCCTCAGGGAATGGCCGCCATCAGAACGAGGGGCACGGACGGCGCCTGACGCAGGCATTCGAAGCGCTGGAGGGCTATCCGGCGCTGGCGGAGTCGCGCAAGCGCCTGCTGGCGGTGATGTCCAAGGATCACGTGGCAACCGCCGACGTGGTGAGCGCGGTCGAGTCCGATGTGGCACTTGTGACCGCGGTGTTGCGCATGGCCAACCAGGTGCAGGGCACCCGCGGGCGCGTGGACACGGTGGTGGGTGCGGTGGAGGTGCTCTCCCCGCAAACCGTGCAGGCGCTGGCGGCGAGGGTGAGGACCTTCGACTTCTTCGAGCGTGCGAGCGTGTGGGACGCGGCTCCGGAGCGCTTCAGGCTGCACGCCCTGGCGACCCAGCACGCGGCCGATCGGGTGGCGGCGGAGGTGGGGTATGAGAGCCGTGATCGTCTGACGGTGACGAGCCTGCTGCACGACATCGGCAAGCTGGTGCTGATGCACGCCTACCCCGGGTACCCCTCGCAGGTGCACCAGGGCGCGCAGACCCCCGAGCAGCGCATCCACCAGGAGCGCCGCGAGCTGGGCGTCGACCACGCGCTGGTCGGCGGGGTGCTGGCGCGGCGCTGGGGGATGCCGGTGTCGATCGCCACCGTGATCGAACGCCACCACAGCCCGGAGGCCGCCGGCGAGGCGGCGTTCGTGCGCCTTGCGGACATGCTCGCCCACTACACCCAGGGCGCCCAGGTGTCCCCGACGGAGATGCTGCGCACCGCGCGCCTTGTCGGCCTCGGCCCGGAGGAGCTGCGCCGGGTGATGTATGAGCTGCCGACGGCGACCAACCAGCGCCAGCGCCACGTCGATCCCTGCCCGCTGTCGGGTCGCGAGCTGGGCGTGCTGCAGCGTCTCGCCGAGGGCAAGGTGTACAAGCAGATCGCCCACGAGCTGACGCTCTCCACGAGCACGGTGCGCACGCATCTGCACAACATCTACGGCAAGCTCGGCGCGGTCGACCGCGCGCAGGCGGTGCTCATAGCGACTGAGCGCGGTTGGTTGTAGTTCCCTTAGCATCGGGCGCGTGAGCGCGCGATGATCTCGATCACCAGCAAGTCCCCCTACGCCGTGCAGGCGCTGGCCGAGCTGGGGCGCAGCGGGGGCGGGGGGCCGGTGCCGATCGGCGAGCTGGCGCGCCGCCGCGAGGTGCCGGTGCAGTTTCTCGAGCAGCTGTTCGCGGTGCTGCGCCGGGCGGGGATCCTCAGCTCGCAGCGGGGCGTCAAGGGCGGCTACAGCTTCGCGCGCGACCCCGCCACGGTGAGCGTGCTGGAGGTGGTGGAGCTGCTCGACGGCCCGCTCGGTCGCGACTCCGAGGGCGTGTTCGCGGACGCGGCGCAGGCCGCACGCAAGGTGCTGGGCGACACCACGATCGCCGACGTGATCGAGCGCGAGACGCGCGAGGCGGGCGCGAGCATGTACCACATCTGAGCCTGCCGCAACGGGCTCCGTGTTGCCTCGCGCAGAGTCCGGGGGCACGCCTGAGCGACGCGCCCACTATTGTCGTTCGAAGATGCCCCGAATCCCGATCAACATTGCGGAACTGGTAGGGGAGACGCCGCTGGTTGAGCTGACCGGGCTGCTGGGCGAAAAGAATCAGAGCGACGGGGTGCGGCTGTACGGGAAGGTCGAGGCGTCCAACCCCGGGGGAAGCGTGAAGGACAGGATCGGCGTGGCGATGATCGAGGCCGCCGAGGCGGAGGGGCGGATCGCGCCGGGGCGCACGACGATCGTGGAGGCAACCAGCGGCAACACAGGGATCGCATTGGCGATGGTGTGCGCGGCGAAGGGGTACAAGCTGGTGTTGACGCTGCCGCAGGGAATGAGCCGCGAGCGCGAGAGCCTGCTGAAGCTGTACGGGGCGGAGGTGAGAATCACCGAGTCGCTGGGCGGGATGAGCGAGGCGGTGGCGGCCGCAAGGGAGCTGGCGCGCGGCGATGACGTGTGGCTGCCCGACCAGTTCTCCAACCCCGCCAATCCCCAGGCGCACCGGCGCGCGACCGGGCCGGAGATCGAGCGTGCCCTTGATGGAGCACCCGACGTGCTGGTGGCGGGGGTGGGAACCGGCGGGACGATCACCGGCGCCGGCGGCTACCTGCGTGAGTGCAACCAACACCTGCGGATCGTCGCCGTGGAGCCGCGGGGTTCGGCGGTGCTGTCCGGCGGCAGACTCGGCCCCCATCGCATCCAGGGCATCGGCGCGGGCTTCGTGCCGCCGGTGCTGGAGCGCGAGCTGCTGGACGAGGTGATCGCGGTGAGCGACGACGACGCGATCCACACCGCATGGAGCTGCGCGCGCCGCACGGGCCTGCTGGCGGGCATCTCCGGGGGCGCGGCGCTATGGGCGGCGCTGCAGGTGGCCGAGCGCCCGGAATGCAGCGGCAAGCGGATCGTCACGATCGTGCCGGACTCAGGCGAGCGTTATGTGTCACAGGCGTTCTTTGCGCCGTAGGACCTGAGTTATTTGGATGGGGGACCCCCACAAGGGGGGTCGGGGGAGGGGTCAAGGCGTGGTGCGCCCAAGCGCAGCATCGTCTCCACGGTGGCCTCGCCTTTGCGCTGTGAGGGTGCTCGTGGGCCACCCTCAGTAGGTGGTTTCAGCAGTTCACTCCGACTGCCATGGGTCGATCAAGTCGATTCCCGTGCCTTCGAAGTCGCCGGTGTTCCGCGTGGCAAGTGTCGCCTCGAGATTGCGGCAGACTGCCGCAATCTGCCCATCAGCGACGCCGATCGGCAGGCCTGCTTTCTCCCGAGCGCTGACCAGGGCCGCGTAGTGAGCCGCGGAACTCACGTCAAACGGCTCGACACGACCGCCGAGGTCGTCTTCGATCAGCCGATGCGCTGCCTCGCCAAGCAGATTCCTGCGGCTTCCTGCGGGTAGACGGGCAATCCCGTACAGCAGCTCTGCCGTGGTGGTGGCGGTCGTAGCGATCGTCGCAGCGTCGAGCGAGTCCATCCACCTCAGCACCCCATCGTCAGGCTCGCGACGCATGAGCTCGAAGAGCACGTTCGTGTCGAGGACAATCACGTCGGCAGGTCCGCCGCACGCGGCAGCTCATGCCGGGGGGGCAGATCGAGTTCCACCCCGCCAATCGCAGCGAACCGGGCGTGAATGCGGCTGCCAAGGCCGCCGGCAGGGGGCTCGGCGGGCAGCGCATCTTCAAGGATGGCACGCACCTCGGCCTCCATCGAGCGCCCGTGGCGCGCAGCTCTCACGCGCAGCCTGGTCTTGGTTGCGTCATCGAGTCCACGAACGGTCAGCGTCGCCATATCATCCCTTCTGCATGGACTGCATTGACTACAATGCTAGCAAATGCGGTAGGGGCCAACCAGGGGCGTGGTCGGCGCGCGGGCCGGCGACCTCCCCAACCTTGCCCGGCGATCAAAAACGTGCGTCAACTCCGCTAATCGACGCTCCATTTCTTGCCGGAAGCCAGTCTGGCTTTCGCGGTAGCCGTAAAGGTCGCCACATTCGGGCCGACGCTCAGTTTGTCGCCTGCGGGCTTACAGGCAACTTCATGCGTCACCGCTTCCGTTTTGATTTCGGGGAGTTCGCACGTGAAGCTGCCATCGACCGGAAAGGTTGGTTTGATGGTGCATTCTTTGCTTGTCCCGCGGAATTCGAAAAGAAATTCTTTGCCTTCCAGCCCAGAGAACCTCAAGCCGGGTTTTTCTTCGAAGGTGGTCAACTCATCGCTGAGCCAGACGTTGGGTTCGGTGATGGCTCTGCAGACGGGAGGCCACGTCACAATCTGGCATTCCGAGAGCTTGAGGTTCGTTTCCATCGCGCCGGTGTTTCTGATCCCGCCTTTGAGGCTCCCGCTTTTACATTCGATGGTTGTATCTTCGCCAGCAAGTTTGAATTCCAATTTGGACGCGCCAATCGTTCCAGTGAGTTCTTCTGTGGTTGCGAGAGATTTTTCTTCCACGATGAATTCGTGAGCCGACGCTGAAGCCGACGCCAATCCGGCCAGGGCGATTGCGACCGACAGCCCTGCCAGCACCATCCTGTATCTGGGCATCGTATGATGGCCTCCTCATGTTGCCGCCGAGTTCTTCTTCGTAGCCGGTCAGGGATCATAATGCGATCGTCGCTTCCTGGCAAGTCCTAAAAGTACCGATCTTCCCACCTGACTACACAACGTGACGACGTCGGATCGGCTGCCGCCCGGCGCCTGTGGTTCGCGATCGGGGTTTGATGGCAGCCAAGCGATCGGTGGTGGTTCGACGCTACCCTGTGGGGATGCTGGGACTGGGCACCTTCGCGGGGGTCGTCAAGGAGTTGCGCCGCGACGTGGCGGCGGCGCGCGACCGCGATCCCGCTGCCCGCGGGGTGGGGCCCGCGGAGATCGTGGCGACGTGGCCGGGCATTCACGCGCTGCTCTCCCACCGGATGGCGCACGCGCTGCACGAGTCGGGCGTGCCGCTGCTGCCGCGCACGATGTCGATGCTGACGCGAACACTCACCGGCATCGAGATCCACCCGGCGGCGCAGATCGGCAAGGGCCTGTTCATCGACCACGGCGCCGGCGTGGTGGTGGGGGAGACAGCGACGATCGGCGATGACGTGACGCTCTACCAGGGCGTGACGCTCGGCGGCACCGGCTTTGCCGCCGGCAAGCGTCACCCCACGGTCGAGGACAACGTGACGATCGGCTCGGGCGCCAAGCTGCTGGGCCCGATCACCGTCGGCCACGGCGCGAAGATCGGCGCCAACACGGTTGTCATAACCGACGTGCCTCCCAACTCCACAGTGGTTGGCAACCCCGGCCATCCGGTGCGCGTGGACGGCCGCCGCCCGGAGGGCCCGGACGCCGACTGGATCCATCTGCCCGACCCGATCGCGGAGGCGATCGGCGGCCTCTCCAGCCGCATCGGCGCGCTCGAGCGCGCGGTGGGCGAGCTCTCCGGCGGGCGCATCGAGCCGCCCGTCGCCAAGGTTAGGCCGCTGCGGCCGGTTAAGGGCCCCAACCCCGCGGGGGGGTAGGACGAGCCCGGCGGGTTTGGCTCCTCGCAAGCCGCTTGTGGCTCTCAGTTTTGGCGTTGCCGTGCCGATACCGGTGATGGCCGCGAATGGCCCGCGATCGCGGGTGCGCGGATCACCAACGACAAGGGGGCACGGTGCGCAAGCGAATCGCCGGAGCGGCAACCATGATCTGTGCGGCGCTGGGTTTGCCGGCGGCGGCGGCGGCGATTCCGACGTGGAGCGCGGTAAGCCCCATCTCTGAAAGCGGCACCAACTTGATGGATACCGCAATGGGGTCGCATGGCGACGTGGCAGCGACGTGGGTGGGTTTCGTGGCCGGGACGCCTACTGTGCAGGTCGCCACACGCTCGCCGTCTGGGAGCTTCTCCGCTCCGCTCGATCTCTCGCCACCCGGCAACGAAAGCAGCAACGCATCCCAGGTTGCCGAGGATGCTGCCGGCGAAGCGATCGTCGTGTGGAACTCCAGCGTCGAAAAATCGAACTACATCATGGAAGCCGCCATCGTGGAGGGCGGGATCCGCTCGGCTCCCGCAAAGCTCTCGGAACCGGGGCAGAACGCGATCTCCCCGACTGTCGCGGCCGACGAACGGGGCGATGCGATCGTCGCCTGGACCCGCTCCAACGGCGCCGACGAGATCGTGCAGGCGTCATTCCGTCCGGCCGGTGGCAGCTTCGGGCCGACGGTGAGTCTCTCGGCCGCAGGTGGGAACGCCGCCGCGCCGAAGGTCGCGATCGACGCCGCCGGGAATGCCATCGTCGTTTGGGAACGGAACAACGGAGCCAACGAGGTCGTCGAAGAGGCAACCCGCTCGGCCGCGATCGGCAAATTCGCCCCCGTAGGGGTGCTCTCGAACCCCGCCGAAGGCGCGATCCAACCGTCGGTGGCGATGAACGCCGAGGGCGACACGGCAGTCGTGTGGGTTCGTTTGGGCGCCAGCAACGTGACCCAGGCAACGGTGCGGCCTGCCGGCGGCACATTTAGCGCGCCGGCGAACCTGTCGGGCGAAGGATTCAACGCCGACCATCCTCAGGTGGCACTCGACGGGCGGGGCGACCCGACGGTGGTGTGGGCGCGCCAGCTCGGCTTCGAACTCGTCGTCGAATACGCGAGCGGCACTCCGGTGGCCTCGTTTTCGCCGCCCATGGGTTTGGCCTTCGAAGCGTGGTATCCCAGCATCGCCGAGGACGCTGCCGGGGACACCCTGGTCGGCTACGCCACCGTTCGAACGCCCACCGCCAACGCCGCTTTCCGTCCTGCAGGTGGCGCTTTCGGCGCGGGTCGGGAGGTTTCGTCGGCGGGGCAGATCGTAGATGGCGGCCCGGGTGGGTTCAACGTTGCGATGAGCGGCGACGGGGATGGAATCTTGGGCTTCATCGCCGAAGAATCCGGCGGTGGGTTCCTTCCCCGGGTGAGCCTGCTCGACGCGGCGGGGATAGCTCTGGAAAAGGTGTCGATCCCAGCCACGGCGACCGCCGGGGTGCCTGTGGCCATCTCGGCGCAGCCGATTGACCAAGTGTTCCCCACGCCCACCGTCTCGTGGTCGTTTGGCGACTCCTCGACCGCGAGCGGCAACTCGGTGACGCACACCTTCACCAATCCCGGCACCTACAGCGTGTCGGTGACGGCCGAAGCTGCGCCCGGCGACTCCGCGACGCACACCGGCACGATCACCGTCGTGGCTGCGGTGCCCCCCGCGGTCCCCGCATTCCACGCGGCGACGCTCGGCACCGCGACCGCCACCACCGACAGCCATGGCCGGTTGCACCTGCCAGTCGCCTGCCCCCCAGGTGGAGCGGCGTGCGCGGGGACGGTGACCTTGACGCTGCCTGCCACCGCGACCGGCTTGGCGGTGGCGGCCCGTGCGCATGGGACGCCCGTAACCGTCGGCGCCGGCACCGCGTCCTTCAGCGCGGCCGCCGGGGCCTCGACGACGGTGAGTATCGCGCTGCCCGCCCCGGTGTTGCAACTGCTGAAGCGCCACCACCATCTCACGGTCACGGTCGCGCTCGAATCGCACGACACCGCCGGCCACAGCGCCACCACCGGCGGCGAGGTGCTCGTCAAGGCGTACGTCAAGCCGAAGAAGGCGAAGCAAACGAAAAAGAAGAAGTAGTCGCCGCTCAGTAATACACGCACCGGCAGCGATGCCGCGGGCGGGCCTTGTACTCAGGGGCCTGGCCGCGGTTCCACAGTCGATGGTCGAGCACCCGCGGGGGGATCCCGATGCGCGCTGAGATCAGCTCGCAGGCGTGCACCGCGCAGGCGCGGATCTCGCGCTCGGGTCCGCTCGGCGGGAGCAGCTCGCCGGCGTCGATGCGAGAGGCGAGCGACTCCTCGTATACCAACACTCCCTCGCAACGAAGCACGTGGGGGACGAGGTTGTCGGCGAAGATCGTCAGCCGGTCGAGGTCGCCGAAGCTCGCCACCCCCGCCAGCGCGAGGTCGGCGGCGACGATCTGGGCGCGCTTGTAGAAGCCGCGGTCGTCGAACATCGCGATGCCACGCGCCAATGCTTCAGCCAACCGCTCCGCCGAGCCGCCGCACCCAGCCACGAGGTCAAGCGCGCGGCGCTCGCCGAGGAAGCGACCCAGCTCGCGCAGCGCCTGGGCGTAGAGGCTCATCAGCTCGTGGTTGGGTCGCTGGCCGAGGATCCCCGCGATCGTGGGAGTGTCCACCGCGCGCAGCCAAGCCCCGTCGAGCACCCACCCGCCGCCGGCGGCGTGTTGTGCGCGCACATAGTCGGTGAGCCCCCACGCAACGGTGAAGTAGCCGCTGACGGGCAGGCCGCCGTCGAGGCGCTTGCGCAGCGTGGGAAACCAGCCGGAGCCGAAGTTGATCGCGTCCAGCGCCAGCAGGTAGTCGGCGATGTCCGCTGGCCGGCCCTCCAGGTAGTGGCGCACCGGGTCGAGCGTTGCCTCCGGCTCACCTTGCGTGGTGGCGGCAAGCCGTGCGAGCAGCTCCTCCTCAACGAGCGCGTCGGCGTTGATCCGCACCCAACGCGCCTGCGCGGCGATCTGCGCGCACTCGGCGCGCACCTCGTCGAGCAACGGCATGGCGGACACGTTAGCCCGTCCTCATCGGACATGACGCGGCAGGTTGGTTGGAGTCCGAAAAGTAAACACACACCCGCGCTCTTCGCCCTCCCGCCACAACCCCGCCGCGCCCGCAACTATGCTGAAGTCGATGGCCGAAAACCCCCACGCCGAGCATCTCCAGGAGCTGCTGGAGGGCCTCAACGAGCCCCAGCGAGAGGCCGTCACGCACGGGGAGGGGCCACTCCTGATCCTTGCGGGTGCGGGCAGCGGCAAGACGCGCGTGCTCACCCACCGGCTCGCCTTCCTGATCTACACCGACCAAGCCCAGGCGGGGGAGATCCTCGCGATCACGTTCACCAACAAGGCCGCCAAGGAGATGCGCGAGCGCGTCGAACGTCTGCTCGGCCACAGCACGCGCGGGATGTGGCTGATGACCTTCCACGCCGCCTGCGCGCGGATCCTGCGCGCCGAGGCCGAGCGGCTGGGGTATACGCGGCAGTTCACGATCTACGACCAGGCCGACGCGCGGCGGTTGACCAAGCGCTGCATGGACGCCGTTGGCGTGGACCCCAAGCGTTACACGCCGGCGGCGATCCACAACCAGATCTCCTCCGCCAAGAACAAGCTCAACGATGCCTCCACCTACAGCCAGGGGGTGGGCTCGCAGTTCGAGGAGCTGGTCGGCGAGGTGTACACGCTGTACGAGCGCGACCTGATGCGCATGAACGCGATGGACTTCGACGACCTGCTGTTCCGCACCGTCAACCTGTTGGAGCTCTACCCCGAGGTCCGCGAGCGCTACAGCGAAAGCTTCCGCCACGTGCTGGTCGACGAGTACCAGGACACCAACCACGCCCAGTACCGCTTCCTGCAGCTGCTGGTCGGCGGCGGCCGCCAAGCGCCCGCGCGCGGGGAGCCCGTCCATCTCGCGGGCCATCGCAACCTCGCCGTCGTCGGCGACGACGCGCAGTCGATTTACAGCTTCCGCAACGCCGACATTCGCAACCTGCTCGACTTCCAGGAGGACTTCCCCGACGCGCGCGTGGTGAAGCTCGAGCAGAACTACCGCTCCACCGAGACGATCCTGAAGGCGGCCAACGCGGTGATCGCCAACAACCGCGGCGGGATCGCCAAGCGCCTGTGGAGCGAGCTGGGCACCGGCGAGCCGATCCGGGTGCGCGAGCTCGAGGACGAGCACGCGGAGGCGCGCTTCGTGGTGGGCGAGATCGAGCGGCTCGTGGATGGGGATCCCGCCCACCCCGCCTCGCGCGCGGAGATCGCCGTGCTGTACCGCACCAACGCGATGTCGCGAGTGCTGGAGGACACGCTTGTGCGGCGCGAGATCGCCTACCAGGTGATCGGCGGCACGAAGTTCTACGAGCGCGCCGAGATCAAGGACGCAATCGCCTACCTCTCGTGGCTGGCCAACCCGTTCGACGTGGTGAGCTTCACGCGCGTGGCCAACTCACCCCGGCGCGGGCTCGGGCAGACCTCGCTCGGGCGAATCGTCTCGCACTCCGCCACCGTCGGCGTCTCCGTATGGGAGGCGGCGGCCGCGCCCGACACGATCCCCGGTCTCGGCGCGGCGGCGGTGAAGGCGTTGGGGCGCTTCATGGACACGATGGGTGAGCTGCACACGCGCGTGGAGGAGAACGTCCCGGTGGGGGATCTGCTGGAGGCAATGCTCTCGCAAACCGGCTACATCGAGGCACTGGAGGCGGAGCGGACGATCGAGGCGCAGGGGCGCATCGAGAACCTCGAGGAGCTGGTGTCGGTCGCGCGCGAGTTCGACGCCACCGACGAGGCGGGCACCGCCGCCGAAGGCGGTGGTCAGGGCGCGCTCGACGTGTTTCTGGCGCAGATCGCGCTCGTCGCCGACGCCGACTCCCGCAAGGACGAGGATCAGGGACTGGTGACGCTGATGACGCTGCACAACGCCAAGGGACTGGAGTACCCCGTGGTGTTCATCGTTGGCTGCGAGGACGGCGTGTTCCCCCATTCACGGGCGCTCGACGAAGGCGGGCTGGAGGAGGAGCGGCGCCTCTTCTACGTCGGTGTGACCCGGGCGATGCGCAAGCTCTACCTCACCCACGCGCGCCGCCGCGTGGTGTTCGGCGCCCAGGCTTACGGCCTGCCCAGCCGCTTCCTCGACGAGATTCCCGCCGAGCTCACCGAACGCGAGCAGCCGCAGTTGATGGTCGCGAGCGCCGCACGTGGCGGCGGTGGGATGAGCTGGCAGGCTGGGGGCGCCAGGGGGAGCCGTGCGCTGGTTGGCGTCGGTGGTGGGTGGGAGTCCGCTGCCCGCGCCGGCGCCAGCACCGGGATCCACGCCACCGCCGGCGCTGCCCGCGGCGCGCCGGCGGGCTCAGGGGCGTCGTTCCGACTGGGCGAGGACGTAGTGGACCCGAAGTTCGGCGACGGTGTCGTGGTCGGACTGAAGCCCGACGGCATCGTCGTGCGCTTCGCGCGCGACGGGTCCGAGCGTACGCTGCTGACCGAGTTCCTGCGCCTCAGCCGGCGATAGCATCCGGGCGGACATGAGCGCCACGATTATTGACGGCCAAGCGATCGCCGCGGGCGTGCGCGCCCGCGTGGCGGAGGAGGTGCGTGCGTTCGTGGAGCAGACTTCGCACACGCCGGGTTTGGCGACGGTGCTGGTCGGCGACGACGCGGGCTCGGCGGTGTACGTGGGGGGCAAGCAGCGCGCCTGTGCCGAAGTGGGGATGACGCCCTTTGACAAGCGCCTGCCGGCGGCTGCCTCCTCCGCCCAGGTGGCCGACCTGCTTGAGGAGCTCAACGAGAATGACGCCGTCAACGGTGTG
>JBEKYV010000500.1:0-2941 GCA_049510515.1 Solirubrobacteraceae bacterium
ACACTCCAGTTCGCGCCTGGCCCATCGAAGGTGACGTCGTGGCGCAACAACAACTTGCCCATTCGGTGACGAGCGCGCATCAGATCACCGCGAACGTCCTCGCGTGCTCTGACAAGGTCACGCAGCGCCTCCTCCTCGGTGCTCGGAACCCTGACCGGGTGCAGAGCATCGACCATCAGCAGCCTCACGAGTCGTTCCGCGTCACGCCGATCAGTCTTCACACGATCCTGCGCGGGCCGCTCGATCTTCCCCGGGGCCGCGACCACACACTCGATGCCCGCATCCCTGAGTACCCGTGCGAGCGTAAACCCTGTTGGCCCCGCCTCATATGCGACCCGCGTCGGCCCGGGCAACGCGGCGCAGAACTTCACGATCTCGCTCGTGCGGCCAGACAGCCGCCGCGCGCGCACCTCACCAGACTCCCCGTCGACCGTCACCGCGAGCACCTTCGCCGCATGCACATCCAATCCCGCCCAGCTGCGAACCTTTGCCATGGTCGGCACCTCCATGATTGCGGTCGGCGCCCAGGCCGTTCCTGGACGCTCAACCCGCGCACCTCATGCGCGGGTGCCGACCCTCACACCACCACCGGACAGAGAGCAGGCGGCCATAGTGTCTAGAAGCTTCGCTTGACTGCCCAGCGTCCTTTCCAGAACTTGGGTCTGGGGCGCAGCGGAACGAATTGCATGGCATCGGCGCGATTGCGGACCTCGGCGCGGTAGCGGTCGCGTTGCTGCGGGTCGGGCACTCGTTCGAGCGGCCGGTCACTCCAGCGTAATTCATCGGGTGTCCGGCCAAGCGCCTGCGCGACGTCCCGCAGGCAGGCCAGCAACGCAATGCAGACGGCTCGCTGCTGGCGCGCCGGAAGATCCGAGCGTGCCCCGAGGTCGAAGATCACCGGCGGCCCGGTTTCCTGCAGGTGCCACGCGCATGCAGCGAGGAGGGTCTTGCCCTGCCAGACGGCGAGGACTCGACCCTTGCGGGCGCCGGCATGTCGCAGCCGGTCATCGATCGACCAGCCAAGACCCTCGGGCAGCCGGCTCGGGTCCACGTGCGGAGCACGCCCGGGCTCGCTGGAGGCCGCGAGCTCCATGCCCGGCAGACCAAAGCACTCCAAAGTCGAGCGGACACGGACCTTTGAGTCCTTACCGCGCGGCCCAGCCGCCGATACGCTGACGGAGAAGCCGAGAGAGCCCACGCGTCGCATCGTACAGTCGGCCCCCGCCCCCAAACGCGGGCCGTCGCGGGCTACGCCCGGTCTGCGCGGTAGGATGTGCATCGAGCGTGCATCGTGGGCTCTCGTGGCGTGCGCCCGGTGTACACACCGGCTGCAAATCGGCTGCAAGACCCGCCGAAAGTCCAGTATCTAAGCCAAATTTATATGGGCGCCCCGATTCCTTCATATCCCGCGAAGGCCAGCGAACACGGGCGAAAACCCCCGAGAACACTGGGCTTCGCGGGACGCCGTTCGCACGCGTTCGCTGCTGTTCGATGGCTTCCGTGACCGCAAAGTGGCCGCAAGGCGCGTGCTGCGGCCACTTTGCGGCCGGTTTGCCGCAGGGTCGTGACGCTGCGCGTTCCCTGGCGTCGCGTGCTGCATCCATTTGTCCGCCACTCGTTCATCTGGCACTCAGCTATCAGCAGCGTGTTCATCACGCCGCGTCCGCGACGGGCGGGTCTGGGCGCTCGGCGTCATCTTCGACCAAGACTCGCGGCGGCAATCGCAGTCCACGAGCGAGGCGCAGGATTGACGTGAGGCGCGGGTCGCGCCGGCCTTTCTCGAACCGTTGGATCGCGGTCGGATGAACGCCCGTCAAGTAGCCCAGCGCCTCTCGTGAGAGGCCGCCGCTCTCGCGCCGTTCGCGTAGTCGGCGGCCGAACGCGGCGACTGCGGCGGCCGGGTCCAGATAGCCGCCGAAGGAGTCGGGGTCGATGCCGAGCCCGGTGCTGAGCCTGAGCATGAAGTCATCGGTCGGGGCGAGCCGCCCGGCTTCGAGTGCTTCTAGGTCCTCGCGCTCGATGTTCGCGGCGCGGGCAAGCTCGGCCGGGGTCATCGCCTTCGCCTCGCGGCCCTCTCGAATCGACTTGCCGAGCGCGGTCAGCTCTTTGTCTGGCTGCTCGCTCATCTCGCCGGTCAGCCGGCCTTGCGGACGACGGTGAGGCGCGGCGGCTCGGCGTTGGCGGCGTCGCGGCGCTGCTGGTAGGCGTCCATCGCGCGCTGTGCGCGGGCGATGGCGCGGCGCTCGGCGAGCTTGGTGTAGACGGTGGCGATGAGATAGCCGCCGTCGTCGTGGCCGACCATCGCGGCGGCCGTCGCGGGGTCGAGGCCGAGCCCGCCGTCATCGACGGGATCGACCATCCACTGAATCGCGCGGTGCTTCAGCTCGTAGAAGTCTTGGCCGGGCATCCCCGCCGCGACGCGTACCGCGTTCCAGTACGAGGACCAACTGCTGCGGTGCATGTATCCGCCCTGCGGCGCGGGGTAGACGATCTGGCCCATCTCGCTGTGGACGACCTTGCCCATGCGGGGCATAGTCTCGATGTGCTCGCGGAAGGCGGGGCTCATCACGACCCAGCGCCCGTCGTCGTCCTTGGGCCATGTGATCTTGCCCGTGTCGAGGTCGAGGTTGCGCTTGACGTGGATCAGGTTTTGCGGCAGGTGAATCTCGGGCCAGTGCAGCGCGAAGATTTCGGCGGGGCGCATCGCCTCCTCTCCCACGGCGAGGACCATGCCCTCAAGCACCTGCCCGTACTTGTCCGCGCGGCTCTCGCGCGCGGCTCGGCGTAGCCGCGCGTACTGCTCGTTGGTGATGATCTCGAAGTCGGCCCGGTCAACGCGTGCTCGCGCCAATGCGGGTGAAGTGGTTGCGTTCGATCAAGTCGCGGTCGAGCGCGTGGTTGAAGAACTGTCGGACGGCCTGCTGGATGTTGGCGCCGAGGG
>JBEKYV010000501.1:0-2937 GCA_049510515.1 Solirubrobacteraceae bacterium
GGCCTCGCTGGCGCGATGGTCGCTGGTGGGTGTCGGACTTCTACCGACACGTTGTGATGACGGTCGCTCCCGAAGGCGCGGCCGCGACGGTGATGTCCGTCGAGCAGCAGCCTTCGGGGCTGGGCTGGATGCCCGACGGCTCGTTGCTCGTGGTGTCGATGAGAGACCATCGCGTGCTGCGCCGCAGCTCCACCGGCGAGGTGTCTGTGCATGCCGATCTGACGACGCACTGCGCCGGGCACCTGAATGACATGGTGGTCGACCGGCGGGGGCGCGCATATGTCGGGGAGTTTGGCTTCGACCTGATGGGCTTTGCCGATCCGGCTCCGGGGAAGCTCATGCGGGTCGATCCCGATGGTTTGGTGACGGTGCTCGACGACGACATGAGGTTCCCCAACGGCATGGTGATCACACCCGACGACGGCACGCTGATCGTCGGGGAGACGGCCGGCGCTCGCTTCACCGCGTTCACACTCGAGGACGACGGCTCGCTGAGCGATCGTAGGGTCTGGGCACAGGTGACCTTCACGCCCGAGTTGGGGCCTATGGAGCAGACGTTTCCCCAGCTGAAGTTCGCTCCTGACGGCTGCACGCTCGATGCCGAGGGCTGCATCTGGGCGGCCGACGCCGTTGGCGCTCGTTGCGTGCGGGTCGCGGAGGGTGGCGAGATCCTCGACGAGATACGGGCGCCCGGCGGTCTCGGGATCTTCGCCTGCGCGCTCGGCGGCGAGGACGGGTGCACGTTGCTGCTCTGCGCCGCGCCGGATTTCCTGGAGGGCAACCGCGCGCACACGCGAGAGGCGGTGCTGCTCACAACCGTCGTCGACGTACCGCACGCTGGGCTGCCCTGATATGAGGCCGCTGCGGCGGTGCTAGCTACCGACCTTCGGGTCCTGATCCGCGAGGTCGAGGACGTCGCGGTAGTTCCAGAGTTCTTTTCTGACTTAGCCGCTCGATCGCCAAGCCTGCTCACCTGCGCGACTTGCTATTGCTAGTCGCCGTGAACGGGCACACCAGCAAGACATGAGCGACGCGCGCGCGGCCGGCAACGGCACGCGGGAGCACTCTGCCGAAAGCGCCATGCCAGAGCACTCTGCTGAAAGCGCCACGCCAGAGCGCACGGCCGATAGCGGCTCAACCCCCGAGCCCTCCCGGGCCCGGCGGCGGCTGATCCTGGCGATCTGCTGCATGAGCCTGCTGATCGTGGGGCTGGACAACACGATCGTGAACGTCGCGCTGCCCTCGATCGGGCGCGAACTGGACACCGGGGTGTCGGGCTTGCAGTGGACCGTAGACGCCTACACGCTGGTGCTCGCCAGCCTCTTGATGCTGTCCGGCTCGATGGCCGACCGCCTCGGGCGGCGGCGGGTGTTCGAGACGGGACTGGTGCTGTTCACGCTGGGGTCGCTGCTGTGCAGCGCGGCGCCGACCTTGGGGTGGCTGATCGCGTTTCGCATGCTCCAGGCGGTGGGGGGCTCGATGCTCAACCCGGTGGCAATGGGAATCATCCGCAACGTCTTCACCGACCCGCGCGAGCGGGCGCAGGCGATCGGGATGTGGGGCGCCGCCGTCGGCTTGAGCCTCGCGCTGGGACCAGTTGTGGGAGGCGCCCTCGTGCAGTCGGCGGGGTGGCGGTCGATCTTCTGGATCAACATCCCCGTCGGCCTCGCTGCGCTGGCGCTGACGATGCGCTTCGTCCCGGAGTCTCGCGCGCCGCGCCCGCGGCGTATCGACCCGGTGGGGCAGGTGCTGGTGATCGTGCTGCTGGCGTCGCTCACCTACGCGATCATCGAGGCGCCCTCGGCGGGCTGGCTGTCCACGCAGAGCATCGCCCTGTTCGCGCTCTCCGCGGCAGCGCTGGTGGGGCTGATCGCGTATGAGTCGCGGCGTGTCGAGCCACTGCTTGAATTGCGCTTCTTCCGCAGCATCCCCTTCTCCGGCGCCAGCGCGATCGCGGTCTGCTCGTTTGCGGCGCTCGGTGGCTTCCTGTTCCTCAACACCCTCTATCTGCAGGAGGTCCGCCACCTTTCGCCTTTCGAAGCCGGCCTCTACACGCTGCCGATCGCGGCGATGACGCTGATCTTCGCGCCCCTCTCCGGACGCCTGGTCGGCCGGCGCGGGCCGCGCGCGGGGCTGCTCGTCGGCGGGGTGGGGATCGCGCTCGGCGGGGGGCTTCTGACGGGCCTCACCGCTCACACGCCGCTGCACTCGCTGCTGCCCGCCTACGTGATCTTCGGGATCGGCTTCGGCATGGTCAACCCGCCGATCACCACCACCGCGGTGCTCGGCATGCCCCCCGCGCAGGCGGGCGTGGCGGCGGCCGTCGCCTCCACCTCGCGCCAGGTCGGGCAAACCCTGGGGGTGGCGGTGGCGGGCGCGATCGCGGCAACCGCGCTGGGCGCGGTGGGGCCCGGCTTCGTCGACTCCAGCCACGCCGCGTGGTGGGTCGTCACCGCCTGCGGCGTGGCGGTGCTCGCGCTCGGGCTACTCTCGACCACGGGGTGGGCCAACGCCACCGCGCGGCGGATCGCCGAGGAGTCGGCCGACCTGGCACGCGCCGAAGCTCCCGAGCCCGAGTTGGTGGGTGCGTAAACGGGTGCTCGTCCTCCGCCCCCAACCGTTTCCTGAGGGGGGGAGGAGGAGGGGGAGGGGGCAGTCTCGGCAGTGAGGCGCGCTGGCCATGGGACCTGCCGCCCTTGACAGCCCGCGATAAGCGCGAAAGGATGCGGTTCCGCCGAGCGCAACCCGAAGGGGGCAATAGAGCGGGTGAGTGGGAGATGACGGGAAGGCTGTATGGGCTCGGGCGCTTCTGCGTCCGCCACCGCTTCGTCGTCTGCGGTGTGTGGCTGGTGGCGGCGGTGGCGCTGATCGCGATCTCGCACTCCCTCGGCGAAACCACCAGCGAAGACCTGTCGCTGCCCGGTACCGACAGCCAGC
>JBEKYV010000502.1:0-2933 GCA_049510515.1 Solirubrobacteraceae bacterium
CCGTTGGGGGAGGGTGGGCCCTCCCCCAACACCCCTCCCCCCGCCGGGGGCGAAGGCGGCGCGTGCTGCGGTGGATGGTCGTTCCGGGCGTGCCGGGATGGATGACCGTCCGTTGGGCGCGTTGGGTGGATGTCTTGAAATTGGCCCACTACTACTTCACAAAGTGAAGGGTTGGGGTCCAAAAATAAACGTATGCTCACCGGGCCCTCACGCTGCAGCATCCAAATAGACCCACCGATCTATTTGGAACGCGTACCAGCTCCGGGACCGCGTACCACAGCTCCTCGGGACCACAGAGACACTTCCCCGACCGCTTACCAGGTCTGCTTACCGCCGGTGGCGACTCAGTGGTGGTGCTCGAGCGGGAGCTCGTCGATTTCGCGGCGCGTGTCTTTGATCCAGCGGGCGACCGACCACACTGTGAGAATCACGCCGATCACTGTTAGCTCGATCATCGTGGTGATGCCCACCAGGGCTAGCGTGATTCCGACCGCGGTCAGGAGCGGAAGGAGGCTGGGGCCGGGGAGGTGGACCTCCTCGCCGACGGGTGGGAACTCGGGATCTAGTGGGCTCATGCGAGGCTCCTACCCATGCTCATGAGACGTACAGGGCGGCTACGACGAACGTGATGCCGAACATGAATAGGCAGATCCCGCTGACGATCAGGGCCAGGCGGATGTTCTTGCGTGCTAGGCGACGATCCATGGCGGGGCAGTTTACAGATGGAGGCGGGCGTCGAGCACCATCGCGCTGAACAGCAGCGCCAGATAGGCCAGCGAGAAGAGGTAGAGCTGCAGGGCGCTGCGCCGGTCGGCCCGGCGATAGAGGCGCACGGCGCCGGCGATGAAGCCGAGGCCGAGCGCCATCGAGGCCACCAGGTAGATCACTCCGAAGCCGCCGGCGCAGAAGGGCAGCTGCGTGACCGCGTACAGCAGCACCGCGTACAGCAGGATCTGCCGGCGCGTCTCGGCCTCGCCGCGCACCACCGGCAGCATTGGCACGCCGACCTTCTCATACTCACCCTTCATCAGCAGCGAGAGCGCCCAGAAGTGCGGGGGGGTCCAGAAGAATACGATGAAGAACAGCAGCACAGCGGTGGCGCTGACCGAGCCGGTCACCGCTGCCCACCCGACCAGCGGCGGCACTGCTCCGGCGGCGCCACCGATCACGATGTTCTGCGGGGTGCGCCGCTTCAGCCAGACGGTGTATACGAGAACGTAGCCGAGGAAGCCGGCGAACGCGAGGCTGGCGGCGAGCACGTTGACCGCCAATGAGAGCTCCAGGAACGAGAGCGCCGCCAGGCAGCAGCCAAACGTGAGCGCGGCGGTGGGGGCGATCCGCCCAGCGGGTATCGGACGCGTGGCGGTGCGCGCCATGCGTGCGTCGATGTCGCGGTCAAACCAGTGGTTGACAGCCCCCGCTCCCCCGGCGGAGAGGTAGCCGCCGAGACAGGTGAGCGCGACCAGCAGCGGGGACGGGTCGCCCGCCACGTACATCGTGGTGATCGTCGTCAACAGCAGCAGCGACTGGACCTTTGGCTTGGTCAGCTCCAGGTAGTCGCTGACCATCTGCCGCGCGTGTGAGCGAGTCCGGCCGGGAGGCGAGGCCACCAGCGGCTCGCGGGCGGTTGCGCCTGCTATTGCGGCGGCGCCGGGCAGCGACGCCTCCAACACCGGGGCAGCCGTCAGGGGTGCGGAGGAGCCCTCCATCGCAGGGCAGTCTAGGCCGGCGGAGCGGTCGAGGCGCCAGAGAGCACTTCTACACGCCGACCTGCGTGGCGCCGACCGGCACGGTCGCCTGGCCCGGAGCCGGCTCGGCGGAGGTGCGGCGCTCGATCTCCAGGCGAATGTCCTTCATCGGTTCGGCCGAGCGTACGCGCGGGATCGCATCGAAGTTGTTGACGGCCGGCGGCGAGGTGGTGAACCACTCCAGGGTGTTGGCTTTCCACGGATCGGGCCCGGCGATCGCACCCCGCTTGAGGCTGCGCAGGACGTTGATGACTGTCACCAGAACGCCGGCGGCGAGGATGAACGAGCCGACCGTCGAGATCAGGTTGTAAAGCGCGAGGTTGCCGACGTTTTCGTACTCGTACACCCGTCGCGGCATCCCTTCGAGGCCGATCGCGTGCTGGATCATGAAGGTCACGAGGATGCCGAAGAACATCAGCCAGAAGCTGAGCTTGCCGAGGCCTTCGTTCAGCATCCGCCCGGTGATCTTGGGGAACCAGTAGTAGATCGAGCCAAAGATCGGCATCACCGCGCCGCCGACCAGCACGAAGTGGATGTGGGCGACCACGAAGTAGGTTTCGTTGAGCTGCCAGTCAACGGGGAAGATCGCCAAAAAGACGCCGGAGATGCCGCCGATGATGAACAGCGCGATGAAGCCCACGCAAAACAGCAGCGGCACCTTGTATTCGATCGTCCCGCGCCACAGGGTGCCGATCCAGTTGAAGATCTTCACGCCGGTGGGGATCGCGATCAGCATCGAGCTGAGCATCGCGAAGATGATGATCGCCTCGGGCAGGGGCGTGGCGAACATGTGGTGGGCCCACACGAGGAAGCCGAGGAAGCCGATCGCGGCGGTGGAGGCGGCGATCGCCTTGTAGCCGAAGATTGGCTTGCGCGCGAACACGGGCAGGATCTCCGACACTACGCCGAATGCGGGTAGCACCATAATGTAGACCTCGGGGTGGCCGAAGAACCAGAATAGATCCTGCCACAACAGCGGCGAGCCGCCGGTGGCGGCATCGAAGAAGTGGGTGCCGAAGTGGCGATCGGTGAGCAGCATCGTGACCGCCGCGGCGATCACCGGCAGCGCGAAGATCAGCAGCACTGAGTAAGTGAGGATCGCCCAGATGAACAGCGGCAGCCGGCCCCAGGTCATGCCGGGCGCACGCATGTTGGCGACCGTCACGTAGAAGTTGATCGCGCCGA
>JBEKYV010000503.1:0-2931 GCA_049510515.1 Solirubrobacteraceae bacterium
CTATCGCACAAAGCGGTGATCGACGCTTCACGTCTCGTCTCCCGCCTGGGGCCGCTCAACTCGCAACAGCCCAGCGGGGATCCAGACCGCGTGCGTGACCGCTCGGTGTGGTCGATCTTCCAGGAGATCGGCGGTGCCCAGCCCGACCTGCTCTACGCCATGGAGGGTCTGCGTTCGCTGCGGGCCGAGCGCGAGATCGCCGACTACGATCGTGTGCAGCACGTCCCGCGAGCCACCGCACGCGCGCTCGTCCGCCAGGCTGACCTTGTGAGGAGGTTCTTCGAGTCCCCACGTACCGCCGACGCAGATACGAGAGTCTTCCTCGCCCTTGCCGCGCTGAAGACCTGACCAAGAGCAGGCCAGCGATCACTGCCTGGCGCGAGCAGCCTGCCGCGCCATGCGCACCCCGAAGCGCGTCAGGGCCGAGGGCATCCGTTCCGCCGCGGCCACCACCGTCTCCAGCGCGGCGGCGAAGCGACGGATCTCCGACTCCTCGATCACCAAAGGCGGCAAAGCCTTGATCACGTTCATGCGGTGGCCGGCCACCTGGCAGAAGATACGGTGCTCGTGGAACAGGGGAACGGTGATCAGCTGCGAGAAGAGCCCTGGCTGGGCAAGCTCCAGCGCGTTCCATGCCGCACGCGCCGAGCGGCCTTCGGGGGGGCCGAGCTCGATCGCCCACATCAGGCCGAGGCCGCGCACGTCGCGCACGATCGCGTGACGCTTGATCAGCGGCTGCGTCAGCTCCAGCAGCAGCGCTCCCATCCGCTCCGCGCGCTCCACGAGGTGCTCCTGCTCCAGCACCCGCAGCGTCGCCAGGCCCGCGGCGGCCGCGAGGTCGTTGCCGCCGAAGGTCGAGCCGTGGCGCACGGCGCGCTCCATCCCGTCGAACACCCGGTCGAAGGCGGCGCGCGAGACGAGCACCGCGCCAACCGGCACCAGGCCGCCGGAGAGCGCCTTGGCGACGCACACGATGTCGGGCTGCAGACCCCAGTGCTCCAGCGCGAAGAAGCGTCCCGTGCGCCCCAACCCGGTTTGCACCTCGTCGCAGACGAGGAGTGTCCCGGCCGCGCGGCAGCGCTCCTGGGCGCCTTGCAGGTAGCCGTCCGGGGGGAGGTTGACGCCCTTGCCCTGCACCGGCTCGACCACGAACGCGGCGACGTCGCCCTGAGCAAGCTCGTGCTCCAGCGCGGGTAGATCGCCGAACGGGACGGGGTCGCAGCCGGGCAGCAGCGGCCCGAAGCCTTCCCGGAAGTGGGCGTCGCCATTGAGCGAGAGGGCACCGAGGGTGAGCCCGTGGAAGGCGTGCTCGGCGTACAGGATCCGCGGCCGGCCGGTGGCGGCGCGCGCGATCTTGATCGCCGCCTCCACCGCCTCGGTGCCGCTGTTGGCGGGCACCATCGCCGCCACGCTCGCCGGCGCGCGCGCCAGCAGCTGCTCGGCCAGCACCCCGCTCAGCAAAGTAACGCCCAGCTGCGGCAGGTTGCCGGTGCGCGCCGCCATCGTCTCCTCGATCGCGGCGATCGCCTCGGGGTGGTTGCGCCCGATCGCGAACACGCCATACCCGCCAAACAGGTCGAGGTAGCGCTCCCCGGTGGAGTCGATCAGGTGCGCGCCCTCGCCCCCCACCCAGGTCCTATCGAACCCCAGCGTGCGCAGGATGCGCCCCATCTGGGGGTTGAGGTGGCGGTCGTTGAGCTCCAGCTCCTCCCCCGTCCGCGCGGCGATGATCTCGCGCACCGGGGGGATGGGAGCGGGGGTCATGGGGTCAATCGTAGGGCGGCCCCACGCTGGGAGGCCGAGCGCGCGTCAGGCCGCGACGTAGCGCTTGCGTGCCTGGCGCTCCTCGGGGACGCTGATGACGTCCCACGCGAGGCCGGTGCGCTCCAGCCCGCGGATCACGAGCGCCGAGACGTCGGGCTGGCGCCAGCTGAGGCCGTGGCTGGCGGAGGTCGGGAAGGCGTGGTGGTTGTTGTGCCACGCCTCCCCAAGCGTGGGCAGCGAAAGCCACAGCAGGTTGCGAGAGTGATCCTCGGTGGCGAAGTCGCGGCGGCCGAAGAAGTGGCAGAGCGAGTTGATCGAGTAGGTCATGTGGTGCAGCACCAGCATCCTCACCGCGCCGCCCCACAGCAGGCCGGTGAGGCCTGCCTGCCAGGTGCCGCCGATCGCGTAGCCGAGGCCGAAGGCCACGGCGAGGCCGCCGATCGCCCACACGAAGAAGGTGCGATCCACGAACTCGACCACCGGGTCGGCGATCAGGTCGGGGGCGTAGCGCTCACGCGAGCCGCGCTCGGTGTGGATGAACAGCCAGCCGAGGTGGGCGTGGGCGAGGCCGCGCAGCGCGCCGCGCAGGCCGACGCCATGGTCGACGTGGGGGCTGTGCGGGTCGCCGTCCTTGTCGGAGAAGGCATGGTGCTTGCGGTGGTCGGCCACCCACGAGATGATCGGACCCTCGATCGCCGCCGATCCCAGCACCGCCAGCACGCCGCGCACCGCGGGGTAGGTCTTGAAGGAGCGGTGGGTGAAAAGGCGGTGGAAGCCGACGGTGATGCCGAGGCCGGTGAGCAGGTAGAGGATCGCGAACACGATCAGGTCGCTGCGGTGCAGCAGCCCGTCCCACATCTGCCAGCCGACGAAGCCGAGCGCCACCATCGGGCCGATCGTGATCAGCGCGGTGAGCGCGCGGTTGAGCCACTCGTATTCGACCGGCTGGACGTCATCCGGCCCGGGGGTGGCAAACTGAACGCCATCGCCGCCGAAAGACGGTGATTGGGAGTCGCTTGGCCCGGGCAGATCCTCGTCCAGAGCGCCGGGAAGTTGGGTATCGATCATGTGGGGTCCTGCAGGCAAGCTAGCAAGCATCGCTTTACTCTGTCGCAACGACGGTACCGTCCAGACCGGACAGTAGAGACCCCAGACGCCGTTGCCCTG
>JBEKYV010000504.1:0-2918 GCA_049510515.1 Solirubrobacteraceae bacterium
AGGAACGCGCCCAGGTTGCGCTCCGACAGGAGCTTGGCGCGGTCGCTCAACCACACGCAACGCACGCGGCTGGCGGTGAGGCCCTCGTCGGAGGCGCGCGCCTGCACTTCATCCGGCTCATCGTCTTCGATTCCGAAAATGCTGAATGGGCTGCGATTGCGCGAAGCCAACGCCTCGTGCGCTCGATCGACCACCAGCACCGCGCCGGGATGCGAGCTTTCCATGTGGCGCTGAGCGATGTAGACCCAGCTCGGCAGATCGCCCGCCGGGACCTGCTTGGTGATGACCGCAAAACCGTTGAGATGCTCCTCGCGGAGCAGTCGCGCGACCATGTCGAACTTATCGACCGCCTTGGGGCCATATACAAGCGCGTGCAGCCCGCGATCGTCGGGCATCGACAGGCGCAGGATGCCGCGCAAAATCCGCTCGTCGTCATCGTGCAGACGCGCGAGCGAACTTGTCGTCGGCGACGGAGCCAACGGCTTGACGAAGTGTTGCAGGAACTCCGTCTCGTCACGCGCCGTTTCGGTGAGCGTGGCCCGCAGGTGGGTGGACATCTCGCTGATGCGCAGCGGGCGCTCTTGCACGCGCAACAGGCCCGAGCGCACCAGCTTGGCGTTTTCCGAGAGCGCCGAGACGATTTCGTGCTCGCCCACGTTGAAGGTGGCGGCAAGCACCGAGGCAGTGGCGCGATCGAAGCCCATCAGGAGGTCGAACAGCTGCGCGAACCCCGGCTGGTGGCGGCCGAGCTGAAAGATCAGCAGCTTGCGCTCCACCTCCTCGAGCCCGAGCAGGCCGGTGAGCCAGTCAACGCTCTGTTCCCGCGAGGTGATGAGCTGGGAAGCCTTTGCCTCCGCTGCCTCACGCCACTCGCGCACGGCTTTGCGATAGGCATCGGGATCCCTGTCGGCGAGGGTGAACACGCGGGTGCCTCGAAGGTAGAGACGGGCAAACCGGCCGCTCGTGTCATCGCCGAATTGGCGCTGCAAGTCCCTGAGCGTGGGCAACAGCTTCTCGGAGGCGCCGCCGCTTACCTCACGCTCGCCGGCGAGTGGCCCCGGGGGCGGAACAGTCGCTGCACATGTGGCGTAAAACAGCCCGAACAGGTGTGGATCGGCGCAGAGCAGCCAGCTGAAGCTGTGGCTGTCGGCGAGCCGTAGCGTCCATGCCGCCATCTGGTAGGCGCCAGGAGAGTTGAGCGAGTCGTGAGCGTCGTCCATCGGCGCAGACCAGAGTAGCGGGTTGACGACAGTTGTCGTCGACCGGCTGGACTCTCATGCACCCGATGAACGATGCATTGCACCGACGAGGACCATCCAGCCGCCCGACGTGCGGGCTCTTACACGTATGCCAGCCAAATGTAATAGCCGACCACCGCCGTGAACAAAACCGCGTCGAGCCGGTCGAGCGCGCCGCCGTGCGCGCCGAATAGCTTTCCCGCGTCCTTGACGCCGGCCTCGCGCTTGATGAACGACTCGAACAGGTCGCCAACGGGGCCGGCGACCGCGACGCCGAGGCCGAGCACCAAAGCGTGCGTTCCTGGCAGCCATTCCTGGTAGCGCCCGGCCAGCCACACGGCGAGGATCGCGCAGAGCATGCCGGCCACCAGCCCCTCGACTGTCTTGCCGGGCGAGATGCGTGGCGCCAGCGGGCGGCGGCCGAAGAGGCGCCCTCCGAGGTAGGCGCCGGTGTCGCCGAGGAAGGTGCCGACCAGCACGTCGATCACGATGCCCTCGCCGTGGGGCAGCTGGCGCAACATCACAGCGTGGGCGAGCGCGAGGCCGATCCAAAAGATCCCGAGCAGCGTGATGACAAGGCCCGCGACGCTGGGATGGGGCTGACGGAGCGTCAGCAGGAACAGCAGCGGCAGCGAGGCGACGGCGGCGAGCAGCACTTTTTCCGCGGGCGACGGGCTGCCATACAGCGCCGCGGCGAGCAGCCCCGCGAGCGCGAGGAAGCCGGCGAGACGCACGGGGTGGGTGCGCTCGTACATCGCAAACAGCTCGTGCATGCAGATCCAGCCGAGCACAAGCACGCCGAGCGCGAAGACGGCGCCGCCCTCGATCACGATGAACAGCGCGAAGGCGATCGCCGGCAGCGCGGCGAGCACCCGCGCGGCGAGGTCGGAGCGCGTGCGCTCACGAGCGGGCCGCTCTTGCCCGGCAGTGCGCGAGCGGCCTTTCGTGGGCATGTGGGGGGCGGCGGGCATGCTGCTCAGCGCCCGCCGAAGCGCCGCCGCCGGGCGCTGAACTCCGCGAGCGACTGCTCCAGCGCGGTGCGTGTGAAGTCCGGCCACAGCTCCTCGCGGAACACCAGCTCGGAGTACGCGGACTGCCACAGCAGGTAGTTGGAGAGCCGCCGCTCGCCGCTGGTGCGGATGATCAGGTCAGGATCGTGCATCTCGGGCGCGTACAGGCAGCGGCGGAACTCCTCTTCGGTGGTCCCCTGAAAGCGCATGGCGGCATCGATGATCTCAGCGCGCCCGCCGTAGTTGAAGGCGACGAACAGGGTGATCGTGGAGTTGGCATCGGTGAGCTCTTCCGCCCAGCGCATCCGCTCACACAGATCCTCGGGTACACCCGCGCGGCGGCCGATGAAGCGCATTCGTACCCCCTCGGCGTGCAGCTCGGGCGTCTCGCCGGCGATCCGGCGCGAGAACATCTCGAACAGACCCTGCACCTCATCCGGCGAGCGCGACCAATTCTCGGTCGAGAAGGAGTACACCGTCAGCTCCTCAATCCCCAGCTCGACGGCGTCGCGCAGACGCGCCTCGACGGTGTCGGCGCCCGCCTCGTGCCCGGTGCCCACGGGCAACCCCCGTGCGCGCGCCCAGCGGCCGTTGCCGTCGGTGATGATCGCGACGTACCGTGCGCTCGCTCGCCCAGCACGCTCGGACGGCCCCGCCAAATCGGACGGCG
>JBEKYV010000505.1:0-2914 GCA_049510515.1 Solirubrobacteraceae bacterium
GCACCAGCACCGGCAGCTCGACCACCGGCACCACCTCCGGAACGTCCGCCGCGACGCGCTACGCCGCAACGCGCACCTGCCTCTCGAAAAAAGGCATCACCCTGCCCCAGCAGAGCGCCGGGGGCTTCCTGGGCGCCGGCGCTCAGCTACCCAAAGGCATGTCGCGCGCGCAGTTCGCCGAAGCGCTCCAGAGCTGCGGCGCCGGTTTCAACGGCAACCACTTCGGCAAACATGGCAAGGGCTTCAAAAACCCCTTCAACAACCCCCGCTTCCACTCGGTGCTGGTGCGCTTTGCCGCCTGCTTGCGCCAGAACGGAATCAACATCGGCGAACCCAACACCTCGGGCAAAGGGCCGATCTTCGACACCAAAGGGATCAACACCGGCAGCTCGCAGTTCAAAGCGGCGGAGGCTAAGTGCCGCAGCACCCTGCTGTATGCGCTGCGGCCCAACCACGCCCAGCCGGGCGCGAGCGGCACCTCGACCTCAGGCTGAGGTCGACGAGCGACCGCGGGCGGCTGGCTTGGATCAGCCGCCCGCGCCGAGCCCGCGGTTGGTGGGCGCCGCCTGCGGGTCGCGAATCGCCGACGAGCTGGGCGTCACCGAAACTTTGGGCTTGGGCAGCGCTGCGATGCGCCCGATCAGCCGGCTCCACTGAGCTCCGTCGAGAGCTCCGTTTGCCGACAGCGGCGAGGCCGCCGCCGGACCGACCGCGGCCGCATGGGCCGCCGCCCGAGCGCGCAGGGGCAGGAACTCGAGGTGGATGTGATTCCAGCCGGTTGGCAGCGCTTCGGTGGAGGAGGCTTCGGGGTATTTCATCAAGCTCACGATCCGCTGGGGCGCAAACCTGCCGTGGAGCGTCAGCAGAGCGCGAATCGCCGCATCCGTGACCGAGCCCTGGCCCTGATGGCCGGCGATCGGGATGTTGTTGATGGCGGTGATGTCCACCGCCAGGCCGCCACTGTGAGCAGCTGCCTGCTGGGCGGCCGAGCGCAACGCGGTGCCGGCACCGGCGCCGGTGACGACGCTCAATCCCGACAGGGTGTCCCCGCCGCGCGGGCAGCGCAGCCCGGACACGGTCGGTTGCAGGCCGTTACGCGAGAGGAACAACAGCGCCGCCAGCACGCGCTTGTCCACTGTCCCCCCCGCCACGTCCCGGCGGCCGCACGTGTCGAGCTGGATTCCGGTGTCGCCGAGCACCGCGCGCTCGAGTTCGCCTTTGGACATCGACAGCGCGTCCCCGGCGGTCGCCCCGAGCAGTGCGTCCGTGCCCTTGGAGCCCTTCGGGTGCAGCGCGGCGTCGAGCTGGCGCCAGTTCTGCAGCAGCGGCTGGGGGTCGATCGGGGCGCTGTCCCCAGCGGGTCGCACCGCGAAGCGCAGCTGCCCGGCGGTCGCGCCTGACGGCGTGTCGAGGTGCCCGAGCACCGTGCCCTTGGATACGATCGAGCCGGTTTTCAGCGTCGCCCAGCCGCCACGGGCGCTCGCCGCGCGCTGTGAGTGCGCCGCGGCGCGCGCAACCGGGTTCTCGGGGTGCGCGAACAGGCGCACCCTGCCCATTCCCTTGGGCGCCGTTTCGCCTTCGGATTCGACCGGCGCGCCCACCGGCGCAACCGTCTGCGTGGCGGGCGCCTTCACCTTCAGGGTCAGCGGCGGTTGGTGCCCCGCGGTCGCCGCTTGGGTGGGCTTCGGTTCCTGCGAAGCTGCGACGCGGGGCTTGACCGACGGAGCCGAGGGGTGATAGCGGGGTGCGATGCTGCCGAGGCCGGCATAGGTGAAGACGTCCCCGTAGATGTCGCGCAGCACCAGGTAGCGCCCAAGCGCGTGGGTGTGCCCGAGGTGCTCGATGCGCCCATCCTCCACCGCCACCACCGGGGCGCCGGGGCCGCCGAGCAGCTCAACCAGCTGGGAGGGTTTGGCGGGTGCATTGGCGGCGGCTCTTGCGCGCTCCGCGGCCACTCGTGGCGAGGGGGCTGGCTTCGAACCTAGTGTGGCGGCTGAATTCGCGGCTGCCCCCCGGGCCGGCTGCCCCACGGCGCCCCGCTGGGTCTGAGCAGTCCCCGCAGCGCCCTGCTGAGCCTGAGCGCTGCCGCCCGCCTGTGCCCCGGCCGCGGCAGGGGTTGGCGCCAGCGGAGTGGCCACCGCTCCCGCGGTGGCATTCGAAGAGCCGCCCGTCGCGCTCCCCGTGGTGGCCCCTTCACCTGAGGCGCCACCAACCATGCCCGCCGCTTGGGCTTCCAGCACAGCCTTCGCCCCCGGGGCAAGGCGAGCGCCGACGGTCGGCGCTCGTCCATCGACGAGGCCGGTCAGCGTGGCGATCACCGAGCTCTTGAACCAGACCGGCCGCACATAGGCGTGCGTGAAGGCGTAGCCGACGATAAAGAAGATGAACGTCACCCCAAAGAGATGGATGTGCGAGACGCGCACCAGCGTCGCGATCGACGCGCCGGTATCGAGGGCCGTCACCTTCTTCAGATTGTCGAAGTCCGAGAGGTTCGGCAGATGCGGGTTCGAACCGCTGTGGCACGCCATGCAGCGCTTGTCGACGATCGGCTTGATCCCATCGTAGTCCGGCTTCGTCGCGCCGTCGTGCACCCAGGTCAGCAGCTTGGACTTCTCGTCGGGCGGCAGCATGGTCGACATCGGCCCGCTGAGCGCGCCTTCCAGCACCGATCCTTGGCCGCTGCCCGAATAGGCGACGACGATGTCTTGGTAGGAAAGCATCAGGGGGTTGCCGCCCGCACGTCCGGCGTAAGTGAAGTAGATGTTGAGCAGCGCGAACAAGTACCCCATGCCGAGGAGCAGCAGCATCGCCGTAAACAGGACGCGCATGCTGTAGGGCAGCTCGGAAAAATGATGAAAGAGTCTGTGCGGGGGCGGCGCGTCGGTTACGTCTTGATCCATCGACTAGACCTCAA
>JBEKYV010000506.1:0-2913 GCA_049510515.1 Solirubrobacteraceae bacterium
TACGCACAGAGCTTCGACACCGGATTCTGCGGCTGGCACTCGCCGTTGGGGGAAGGGCGGTCGCTCGCGTTCATCCCCTATGAGGGCCAGTCCCCCTTCGAGCGCGGCTGCGCGGGCTTTGGCGGCTCCGAAGCAGATATCACTACCTCCGACGCAGCCTCCCACGAGTACGCCGAGAGCGTCACCGATCCCGACGGTCGCAGCGGCTGGATCGGGGGAAAAAAGGGAGAAGAGGTCGCCGATCTCTGCGATGGCAAGGTGGCGCAGATGGCCGACGGCGCGTGGGTCACCGAGTTGTGGGACGACGCCAAGGGCGCGTGCGAGGCGGAAGACGACGACCCCGGGCTGGTGGAAGTCGGCCCATACATATACCCCGAAGAAGGAACCACCACCGCGGTCACCCACACCTCCGCGACACTTGAAGGCTCGCTCGCGCCGTGTGGGTTGGAAGCCCATTATTATTTCGAATACGGCGTCATCGGCGGTCCCGTAACACGAACGCCGGCGCAGGTGACACCCGCGGGAGCATGGGAATATGTGCCGTACCGCGCTTCGATCGAAGGACTGCAGCCAGGAGCTGACTATGAGTGGCGGCTGGTCGTGGAAACCAGCGACGGCATCGCCGTGGGGCGCGAACAATGGTTCGCCACCCCACCCTATGTGGAACTCTATTCGACATCGCCGGAAGAAGGGGTGGGCGCCACGGAAGCGACGCTGCACGGCCTGATTAACCCAGAGGGCGAAGAAGCGACGTACTACTTCGAGTACGGCACCACCGAAGCGTACGGGTCGCGAACGGCCGAAGCGAGCGCCGGCGCGGGCACCGAAGAAATAAGAGTCGGCGCGCTGCTCAGCGGCCTCACGCCCAGCACGGTATATCACTACCAGCTCGTGGCCAAAGACAGTCATGGCACCTTCCACAATGGCGACAATGACTTCGTGACGGGCGGCGATGTCCCCGTCGAAACGGTGGCCGCCACGGCTGTCGGCGCGACCGGCGCCTCGCTGCACGGCACCGTCGGCACCCACCAGGGGCCGGCGGGATACTACTTTGAATACGGCACCACCGAGGCCTACGGCTCCGACACACCCGAACTGCGCGAAACCCTCAACATCACCATTCCTTTCCAGCTGAATGAAGAACTCCTCACCGGCCTCGCTCCCGACACGCTCTATCACTACCGGATCGTCGCCACCGACAGCTATGGCACCAGCTACGGATCCGATCAGACGTTCACCACCAAGATCGCGCCTTCTGCCAAAACCGGAGAAGCTACGCACATCAGCGAAACCGGCGCAACGCTGACCGGCACACTCGATCCCAACGGCGTCGAAACGAAGTACCACTTCGAATACCAAGCCGGCACCGCAAGCAGCTCCTCCACCACGGTCGAAGCCGCGGGCTCCGGCACGGGAACTCTGCAAGAGAGCACAAATTTGACCGGCCTCACCCCCGGCACCACCTACCACTATCGCCTGGTGTCCAGCAATGAATTCGCCGTGGTGGACGGTGAAGAAAAGACATTCACGACCACGAGCCTCCCCCACACAGAACCGGAAACGGAAACTCACCTCCCAGGCGGTCTCCCCACCCCCGAACCAACTCAGACTCCGCCCGCATCGACCACTCCCGTCGGCACGCCGCCGGCCGCGCCCGTCGAGAGCGCGCCCGCATTCAGCGATCTCTCACTGCCCAGCAGCGCCCAGCACGGCATCGTGTCGGTCGGCCTCACCATCGCCACGGCCGGCTCCACGGTCGAGATCGTGGCGACGCTCGACCGCCCCGCGCACGCCTACGGCGGGCACCGGCGCGCTCCGCTCGTGCTGGGGCGAATCCACCGCGCCGGGCTCGCCGCCGGCCACCTGAAGCTGACGGTCGCGCTCAACACAGAAGGCAGGCGCGAATTGAGGCGGCACCGGCATCTGACCGTGACGGTGACGATCCTCGTCCAACCGCCCACCGGCCCACCGCGGACGGCGACGCGCACGGTCACGCTGGCGCGGTGAAGATCGGCCGCCCCCCGGCCTACACGATCCGCCGTGCGGCGAGGTCGATCGTGACCGTGTCGCCCGCCAGCGGCCCGCTGTCCTTGGCCGCTTTGCCCCGGGTCGGCTTGAACGCCACCGTCAGCGTCGGGGACGCACCCGACATGTCCACGGTGAGCGTCAGGTAGCCGTACTCGAGGATCGGCTCGACCGCCACCGCATACCCTTCCGGCAGCGTCGCTTCATTGGCATTGGGCTTCGGCTTGGTGACGTTGTGCCCGCCGCTGCCCGCCACGATGTAGGGGATTTCGTCGCCGTCCACGGTGCGCGTGTAGCGCTGGTAGAGGTGGGCGTGCCCGGAGAGCACCACGTCGGGGCGCAGCCCGGCCGCCGCGACCGCCTTGTCGATGTCTTCCGCCAGCCCCCGCGTGCCGCCGTGCTTCTCGTCCACCGACAGCGGCGGGTGGTGGCAGGCGAGGATCACCGCCCGTTCGCCCGCTTCGCGCTGGGGCTTCAGGCGCGTGAGCTCGGCCGTCAGGAATTCCAGCTGCCGTTCGTCGAGCGAGGGGTAGCGCCCGCCCTCGGATGAGATCACGCCGGGGCCCTCCAGCACGTTGGAGTACAGCCCAACGATCGACACGAACGGTGCGTCAAGCGTGAAGTACACCCCCGGCTGGTTGATCGCGCTGCGCACCAGGCCGCCTGAGTCGGGCGAGGGGCCGGGGGCGGCGGCGCAGAAGTTGCGCAGGAAGGCGAACAGCGATTCGGTGTTCTCGCTCTCTTCGGAGGGAAACCCGTCGTGGTTGCCTGGGATCGCGAAGATCGGCGCGTCGTAGCCGCGGAAGGGCTCGTAGAACTGGTCGTAGTAGTACTGGTGCTCGCCGAAGCTGTACACCACGTCGCCCAGGTGGAACATGAACATCGGCT
>JBEKYV010000507.1:0-2907 GCA_049510515.1 Solirubrobacteraceae bacterium
GCCGCGGCGCTTCTCTTCGGCCAGCACCCCCCTGGTGCTCACGGTGGCCATGAGCTGCACCCTTCTGTTCAGCGCGACGACTATCGATCATGCCGTCACTGAACAGAGGAGGGCGGGGCTCGGGGGACAGCTAGCCGTCACCGGCTCCGCTCCCGGCTTGCCAGCCGCCACTCTCGCGGATACCCGCGCCACTGCGGGCGTGCGCTCGGCGGTCGCTTTGACGCCGACGACGCTCGGCCCGAGCCTCGGGATCAACGATGAAACGGTCCCTGCCGAGGTCCTCGATGGCGGTCAGGGCGGGGGTCTCGACGTTGGCGTGACCGAAGGATCGCTGACGGCGCTGCACGGTGACGCGATCGCGCTAGGGCGCCGCCGTGCTGATGCCGTGCATGCCCGAGTGGGCGACCGAGTCTCGATCATGCTCGGCGACGGGACCCGCACCCATGCCGTCGTCGCGGCGATCTACACGCGGGCTCTGGCGTTCGGTGAAGCGCTGCTCGCCCCCGAGCTCGTAGCAGGACATCAGACCAGCCCGCTGCTGGGAACGATCCTCGTGCAAACTGGCACCCCGACCGCCGTCGCTAGACGCCTGCGGGCCCTGGCTCCACGGTATCCCGGGCTGCGGGTGAGCGACCGCGCCGCTTTGACCACCGCGGCCGACGCTGAACGCGAGGCCAACCGCTGGCTCACTCCGCTCTTCGTCCTCCTCATCTTCGCTTTCACGTCGATCGCTGTGGTGAACACGCTGACGATGATCGCGATGCAGCGAGGCCGAGAGCTGGCGCTCCTGCGGCTCATCGGCGGCACCCCGCGCCAGGTGCGCTCGATGGCGCGCTGGGAGGCCGCGCTGATCCTCACCATCGGGCTCGGACTCGGCTTGGCGATAGCTGCCGCGGCACTCTTCCCGCTCAGCCGCGCGCTTACGGGCAGCATCCGGCCGTATGTACCGCTCGGCCAGCTCGCGGCGATCCTTGGCGTCTCGGCGCTACTGGCGGTACTGGCTCTCACGCTGCCGACGCGGCGGGCCCTGCGCTCGCGGCCGGTCGAGGCAGTTGGGGTAGGGGAGTAAGCCGTGGAGGCGGGCGACCACATCCCCGAACTCGATCGACCAATCCTCAGCTTTGGCACACGTCAACCACGCGACCGGTTGAAGAACGCGTCGCCGCGACGTTGAAGGCTACTGGGGCGGCACAGGCGGTCCATGCCGGGTTTGCGATCGGCCAGTTCGGCCAAGCGAGTGTATCGAAGCAGATCTCGCGAGGAGCGTGAGCGGGGAGCGGGGCCACAGGCCGCGCTGGCTGCAGCGGCGGCCACGTCGGGACGCGCGGTGCTCATCTCGGGCCTGACGGTCATGACCGCGATGGCGGGGATGTATCTCGCCGGTGCGCCGACGTTCGTATCGTTCGCAACACGCTCTACTTCGGCGGTCACGACATCACGCTCCCGATAGCCGTCCTCGGCATCTACGTGCTGGTCGGAGCGGTCGTGGTGCGTATGCTCTGCTGGCGCGGCGATACGCGGTCAACCGGTGGACGGCAAACAGATGACGAGGAGCTTGCAATCGCTGCCATCCCCCCGCCATGGGGCGGCGCGCCGACGAGGGAGCTAACCGGGGTTCGTGGCTGTGACGATCCAGGCGGACCCGCGGCCGACTATGGAGCCGTCGGGCTTCTGCCAGGCGGCGTAATGGTCCCTCAGAGCTTCGGCGATCTTGCCGCGGCGGCTCTCTCCGTGCTCGCCGTTGAGGCGGATCAGCTCGGCGCCGGGTCCGATCGCGAGCAGGGCGTCGATCGCCTCGTCCATGTCGGCGCCCATGAAATAGTCGAAGTCGCGCTGGTGCAGCTCGATCTCCTCGAACCCGGCGGCCTGGAGAATCCCGCGGGTGGTCCCGGGGTTACCGAGCGAGAACGGCCCGGGTCCGCAGGTGTCGGCCTCGTACTCCTCGGGGCGCGAGAGGAACCGTTCAACGACCTGCTCGGTCTCCGCCCACAACGGGCTGTCGGCCTTGCGCCGCCAGCAGACCTTGGCAAGCCTGCCGCCGGGCTTGAGTGCACCGCGGATTGCGCGCATAGCTGGAACCGGTGCTGCGAAGAACTGCGTCCCCATGCGCGAGAAGGCGTAGTCGTAGACGGGATCCCACTCAGCCGTCTGTGCATCGGCGGTCTCGAATGCGGCGTTCTCTACCCCCGCTTCGGCGGCCTCGCGACGGGCGTCCTCGATGAATCGCGGCGAGGAGTCGATGCCGAGCGCGAAACCTCCCGGTCCGGCGAGCCCAGCCAGCTGCTGAGTCGTCTCGCCAAAGCCGCACCCGATGTCGATACAGCACCCACGCTCGGGCGGCGGAAAGAGCCCAAAGACCTCCTCGGTGACCTCCGCCAGCGCGCCCACGAACACCTTGCGGTTCGACTTCCACCTCTCATACAGGACCGTGTCCCATGCACGCACCGCTTCCTCATTGGCCACCGCCACCGCACCCGCACGCTGCTGTTGGGTCATCGGGCGATACTACACATCAACCCCGCCCCGATCTCTGAACCCCGCCGGCTTCGTCCAGCTGCTTCAGCCGCTCTATCGCGGCGCGGACGTGTGTGACGTATCGCGTGACTGTCCCCTGCACGGAGGGCTCCGCCGCGTGGTCGGGGAGCGCACGCAGCAGGTTGAGCCGGCTCTCGACCACCCACGCCGAGAGGTCGGGCTCGCTCAACCACCGCCCCTCCGTTCTCCACGTGCGGCTCATCATGCGCGGCCAGTCCTCGATGCTGCCGGCGTATGGATTGGGTGGACAGAGACGGTTCTTGTCCACGTCGTCGTCCCGGTGGGCCTCCACGAAGGCAACGAGGGCCGCGTTGAAGCACGGCGAGAGGTGGCGCACCTGCTGGAGCACGATCCGACCAGGCTGGAAGATCG
>JBEKYV010000508.1:0-2906 GCA_049510515.1 Solirubrobacteraceae bacterium
GCCATCGACCCCGAGCGCGCCCCAATCGTCCGCTGGGCGTTCGAGACCTACGCTACTGGCCTCTACAGCATCGCCGACATGATGCTGCTGCTGGAAACCCGCGGCCTGCGCACACGAGGCGACCGTCGCCGCCCCCCACGACCGCTGAGTTTCTCCGGCGTCCACAACATGCTCTCCTGCCCCTACTACGCCGGGGTCGTCACCTACCGGGGCAAGCACTACCCTGGCCGGCACGAGCCGCTCGTCAGCCAAGAGCTCTTCGACCAAGTCCAAGCCGTCCTCGCCGCGCACAGACACTCGGGCGAGCGCGACCGTAAGCACCAGCACTACCTCAAGGGCACCATCCGCTGTGGCACTTGCGGCAGCCGCCTGGTCTACTCCCGCCACAACGGCAACGGCGGCATCTACGAATACTTCATCTGCAAGCGCAACCAACGCGGTGAATGCCCGCAGAGCTACCAGCCCGTCGACATAGTTGAGGTGGCCGTCGAGAACCATTACGCGGGCGTTCCGTTCACCGAGGCCGAACGCGAGACGGTACGCCGGGCGCTCACCGAAGACCTCGGCGAGCGCGCCGCAACCGCTCAGAGGGAGATCGACCGCTGCCGAGGCGTTCTGGACGAAGTCAAGGAGCAGGAGCGCAAGCTCCTGAACATGCACTACGAAGACCGCATCAGCAGCGAACTCTTCGACGACGAGCAGACCCGCTTGCGTAAACGACGCCAGGATGCAGAAGCCCTGATCGACCGCCTGAACGTCAGCTTCGATGACATCACCGACACCCTCGACCTCGCCCTCGAGATTCTCGGCGAAGACCTCCACGACCTCTACCGCCGCGCCGAGGATACCGTCCGTCGACTCATCAACCAAGCTCTCTTCAACGCGCTCTACGTCTGCGACGAAACGATCACCGCCGCCGAGATGACCGGGCCGTTCGCCGCGCTGCGAGACCTGCGCAACTCGATCCAACGTCTCCCCAGCAGCACGCCCTACCCCGCACCGGCCGTCGTCGCCAGCACCCTGCCCTGGGACGCCAAAGCCCCCGCGCCCTGGGGGGAACGGGGGCTTTTGGACTTTGGTTCGACTAACGACGTTTTGGTGCCCCCGCCAGGAGTCGAACCTGGATCCACCGCTTAGGAGGCGGTTGTCTTATCCATTGGACTACGAGGGCAAAGGCCCCAGGCTGCGCGAGGGGCTCTTGAAGGCTACCGGGCTTGGTGTGGTGCGGCGGGGCCTGCTCGGCAGCTATACCGGGCTTGGTACCGCGCCGCAGGGTCCGCTCCAGGGCTACCGCGACGAATGCAGCGCGGCGAGGCGCTCGAGGTCCTCGCCGGTGAGGCGATGGGTGATCCACTCGGGCATCGTTTGCGCCCGCAGGCCGCTGTAGAAGCGAAGCGCCGGTTCGTTCCAGTCGAGCGCCGCCCATTCAAGGCGCCCGTCGCCGCGCTCGCGCAGGCGTGCCGCCACCGCGGCCAGCAGCGCTCTGCCGACGCCCTCGCGGCGGTGGGCGGGGCGCACGAAGAGATCCTCCAACCACACGCCGCTTGTGGCGAGGAAGCTGGAGAAGGTGGGGAAGTAGAGCGCATAGCCGACCACCGCCTGTGGCTTGTCGAACTCGGCGATCAGCGCCTCCGCCGCCGGGTGGGGACCGAACAGAGCTTTGCTCAGCTGTTTCTCGGTCGCCTGCAGCTCGTGCAAAAGGTCCTCGTACTCCGCCAGCTCGACAAACATCTCCAGCAGTTCGGGCACGTCGCTGTCGCGCGCCTCTCTGATCACCAGCGGCCGGGAACGAGCTGAGCGGCCCCCGGATCGCTTGGAGCCCCCGCGCTCCGCCATCACCGATCGGGCCGTTGCGGGTAGATCTCGTCGATCGTGGTGAGCGCCTCGTACCTGCCCTGCCCCTCGCCGAGTGCTCCCTTGATCGCCTGCGCTCCGCCGGCGAGCCGATCGAGCACGCTCACCACGCCCGCCACCGTCAGGCCCTCGCCGCGCACCCGCTCCAGCGCCTCGATCGTGGAGCCTCCGGTGGTGACCACGTCCTCGACGATCACGCAGCGCTCGCCCGGCGTGAGCACCGGGCCCTCGATCCAGCGCTGCAGGCCGTGCTCCTTGCGCTCTTTGCGCACGATGAACGCCTTCGGGATCCCCGCCGCGAGCGCCGCGCACGCCACCGGAATCGCGCTCACGGGAACGCCGCCCACAGCGCTTGCACCCCACGCGCGGGCCCGATCGGCCACCAGCGCGCCGATCGCGGTGAATGTGTCGGGCAGCAGGATCGCGCGCTTGGCGTCCACGTAGTACTGCGCTTTGCGTCCGCTGGTGAGCGTCACCTCGCCGATCACGAGCGCATGGGCACGCAGGTCCGCCCGCAGTTGCGCGCGAGCGGCCTGCAGAGTGCTTGTGGGCTCGTCGGCCACCGTGTCCACCACGGGATCTAATCTAGCTTGATGCTCTCCCGCCTGGCCGGCTCGTGTTCGTCGCGCTCGTAGCGCTGCTGCGGATCGGCTCGCGGATCGCCTGCCTGATCGTGATCGTCTCCTTCGGGCTGTTCGTGATCGACCAGACCAGCAGCGCCTCCACCCACCAGCAGGAAGCGGTGAATGGGACGAATGGAGGCCCGACGCCCACGCCTGCCAAAGCGCCCGCAAAAGAGGACGAAGCGCACAAGGTGATCGACGAAGTCGCCGACAAGCTCACCTCGCCCTTCTCCGGGATCACGGCGGGCTCCACCAGCCAGTGGGTGATTCGCGGGGTGGGCACCCTGATGGCGCTGCTCGTCTACGGCGTTGGGCTGGGCTTTCTGGCGCGCTTCTTGCGCCTGCGGGTGTAGCCGGCCGTTGCCGGCCCTCACTGGTGCGCGTCCGCGGGTTCCACGGCGACCTCAGTAGTACACGTCCACCGGGGTT
>JBEKYV010000509.1:0-2884 GCA_049510515.1 Solirubrobacteraceae bacterium
ACGGGCGCCGAACATCCTCGTGATCGTCGTCGACCAGCTGCGCACGCCCATGTGGATGCCGGCCGCCGCACTGCCCACGGCGGTGATGCCCAACCTGGCCGCGCTGCGCGCGGGCGCCGTCAGCTTCGAACGCCACTACACCGCCTCCAACGACTGCAGCCCCGCGCGCGGGGCGCTCCTCACGGGGCTCTACTCCCACCAGACGGGCTGTCTGATCACCGGCAACAGCCACCTCGACCCCGGCTTTCCGACCTGGGGGACGCTGCTGCGCGAGCTCGGCTACTCGACCTGGTGGTGGGGCAAGTGGCATCTCAACCCCAACCCGGACGCTTCGCTCGAGCGCTACGGCTTCTCCGGCGGCACCTACCCCTCGCCCAACGGCTCACCCGGCCAGGGCACCGCCGTCGACCCGGTGATCGCCTCCCAGTTCGCCGAATGGCTGCGCCTGGAAGGGGGCGGGGACCCGTGGTGCGCGACGGTGTCGTTTGTCAACCCCCACGACATTGCCTGGTGGTACCGCTTCACCGAACAGATCCCCGCGGAGAGCGCCCCGCCGGCGCTGGCGACGGGGTTGCCCGGCAACTTTGAGACCCCCGAAGCGCTCGAAGCGCAGCGCAAGCCCCAGCTGCAGCGCTCGCTGCAGGACACCGCCGCGCGCTCCTTCGGCAACGTCCCTTTCACCGGCCCCGAAGCGCTGGGCTGGTGGACGGGATTGATGAACACCTACCTGATGCTGCAGAGCTACGTCGACGCCCAGATCGGCACGGTGCTCGCCGCGCTCGCCGCCCAGCCCTCCGTGCAGGCCGACACGGTGGTGCTGTTCACCTCCGACCACGGCGAGTACGGCGGCTCTCACGGGATGCGCGGCAAGGGTGCCTCCGCCTATGAGGAGGCGATCAGGGTGCCGCTGTACGTGCGCGACTTCCGCGGGCTGGCGTGCACCGCGCCCGGCGTGGGGCGCACGCAGCTCAGCTCCTCGGTGGACGTCGTGCCGCTGCTGCTCACGCTCGCCACGGGCTCCGCCGCGTGGCGCCATCACGAGCGCTATCGCCACCTTGCGGGGAGACACAACCTCGCGGCGATCTGCGCCCACCCCTCCGCTGCCGGGCGCCCGTGGATCCTGCATGCGACGGACGAGGACGTCACCGAGTTCGCCACCGACCCGTACGCCGCCTCCGCGCCGCGCCACGTGGTTGCGCTGCGCACCCAGCGCGGCAAGCTCGCCACCTACTCCAACTGGAGCGAAGGCACGCTCACGCCGGAAGCGGCCGGGCAGGAATTCGAGCTCTACGACTACTCATCGCCCGGCGGCCAGCTGGAGCTGTTCAACACCGCCGGCGCCTCGGGGGCGCTGGAAGAGGAACTGTGGGTCACGCTCGAAGAACAGGCGCTCCCCGGCGAGCTGCGGGCGACGCTGCCCGGCTCGCTGCATGCGGCGCAGCGCCGTGGCTTTGCCAACTACGAGTTGGTGGAAGAATCCGAGAGCTACAAGGCCTACGCCGCTCATCTGCGCGACTCCGCCGAACCGGCGCCCACGCCCGATTGACCGTCGTCTGAGATTCGATGCAGACGAAAAGCGGTTCGAAATACGCGCCGTTTATACCCGATGTTTCCAAACGCCCGGTCTGGGGTAACAGTTGGTTTGATAAGATGCATGCACGGGTTTTGAAATAGGGGAGGGTCCAGGATGCCGCGTACAGCTATACCTCAAAATGAGTGGACGGTTCCCAGTCTGCGCGAACCACGCTACTCGCAGTCGTTGGAGCGGGGCCTTGCGATCCTCGCCTGCTTCACCCCCGACCGGCCCGTGCTCGGGATCGCCGACATCGCCGACTCGCTCGGCATGAGCCGCTCAACCACGCATCGTTACGTGATCACGCTCGTCGCGCTGGGCTACCTCGAGCAGGGGGCCTCGCGCAAGTACCGTCTCGGGCTGCACGTCACCGATCTGGGGATGTCGGCGCTCAACTCGACCTCGTTGCGCGAGCACGCCCAGCCCTACCTCGACGAACTGCGCCGGCGCACCGGCTACACGATCAACGTCGCCGTGCTCGACGGCCCGGAGATCATCTACATCGCGCGTGCGCGCTCCCACCGCCGCGGCCAGCAGCGGATCGATCTCGGGCTGGCGCTCGGCTCGCGCCTGCCCGCCTACTGCACCGCGATGGGCAAGCTTTTGCTCGCTCATCTCCCCGACAGCGAGCGGCGCGAGCTGCTCGGCGAGATCAAACTGGAGCGCCGCACCCCCACCACGATCACCAGTCGCCGCCTGCTGGCGATCGAGTTTGAGCGCATCCGCGATGACGGCATCGCCGTCAACGACCAGGAGCTCACCGCCGGCCTGCACTCGATCGCGGCGCCGATTCGCTCCGACTCGCGGGAGGTTGTCGCCGCCGCCAACATGGCCGCACACAGCTCGATGATCTCTCTGCAAGACCTGATCGACCATCTCGGCCCGCACCTCGTCGCCACCGCCGATCGCATCTCCGCGCGCCTCGGCTACCGCCGCGACGATGAGATGGCCGCCGTGGGGGCCATCTAGTGGCCCATCCTGGAAATTCGTCGCGGTCTGGCGGCTGCAAATCTGCGTCCGCCGGCGTCCTCGCAAGCCGCAATAGCACCACTATTGCGGCTTGCTGCGTCCTGGGCGGACTTGATTTTCGCTCGCCAGCCCATCAACGAATTTCCAGGACGAACCACTAGGACGCCCGCTGGGTGGCGCGATGCTGCGTCCTCGATCGCTCATGTGCCGAGCACATTTCGCTCACTGCGTCCTTGCCTCGCTTGCCCCGCGAACGTCCTAGAGGCGTAATCTCAGCCCTGCTCAACCCTGGCGCTTGGGCACCGCTTCGATCGCCTGCGCCGCGGTTGAGACTGCTAACAG
>JBEKYV010000051.1:0-12140 GCA_049510515.1 Solirubrobacteraceae bacterium
CATCAGCTCCGGGCCCATCATCCCCTCTGGAAAGCCGGGGTAGTTCTCGACGTCGGTCGTCTGCTGCAGCAGCCCGCCCCACGCAAACCCCTCGACCACGAGCGGCGCAAGGTTGGCGCGCGCGGTGTATAGAGCGGCGGTGTACCCGGCGGGGCCACTGCCGATGATGATCGTGTTCTCGATGTCCGCCATGTTGATCCTTTCGCGCGCTTACCAGAGGCAAGCGTACACGGCGCCATTACTTTACTTTTTGAAGTATAGCAGGGCGGAGGGCTTGGTGGGCATCCGCGCGCGCTGTCACAGCACCCAGCCGCCCGGGGGTGGGGCGTCGTGCCCCACCATTGTCCGCAGCTCCCCACCGCGTAGCTCCAGCACCTCGTCGAACAGCTCCACGCCGAGCTCGCTGTGGGTGATCACGAGCACCCCACGCTCGCCGGCGCCGGTGACGATCGCGCGCATCACCGACGCCGCCGTGGCGGCGTCGAGGTGCGCGGTGGGCTCGTCCAGCACGAGAAAGCGCGCGTCGCTGAGCAGCGCCCGTGCGAGCGCAACCCGCTGGCGCTGGCCGCCTGAGAGCGCGCCGCCATCCTCGCCGACGAGCGTGTCGAGGCCGTCGGGCAGCGTGCGCACCCACTCGGCCGCGCCTGCCGCTTCGAAGGCCCCCCACAGCGCCTCCTCGCTCGCCTCACGCCGCGCAAGCAGCACGTTCTCACGCAGCGTGGTGTTGAACAGGTGGGCGTCCTGCGCGGCGATCGTCACCGCGCGGTGGACGTCATCCTGGGAGAGTTCACGCAGATCGACGCCGCCGATCCGCACGCTGCCGGCGTCGGGGTCGCGGAAGCGCACCAGCAACTGCGCGAGCGTGCTCTTGCCGGCGCCGCTCGGCCCCATCAGCGCCACCCGGCGCCCCGGCGCCAAACGCAGGCTCACGTGCTCCAGCACCCACGGCTCCTCGGGGGTGTAACGCGCGCTGAGGTCCTCCACCACCAGCTCGCCCTCCCCGGGCAGCGCCCGCGGGCGCACGGGATCACGCACTGAGGGCCGGCGCGCACACAGCTCTTCCAGGCGGCCGGCCGCCTCCGCGCAGGAGCGCAGCCGCCGCGCCGCCAGCGGCAGTGGCGCGAGACCTTCAAACGCGGCGAGCACCAGCAGCGCGATCGCCGCCAGCAGCACGCCCGCGAGCGCGCCGCCGTGCACCGCCGGGATCGCCACCAAAAGCACCGCCACCACGCTCCCGCCGGCCGCCGCCGACCCGAGCGCCGTGGCGGCGCCCGCCGCCACGCCATCGCGCCGTGCGAGCCTCGCCAGGCGCCCGTCGGCGGCGCGCAGCCGCGCGATCCGCTCGCGCGCCCGCCCCGCCACGGCGAGCTCGGCGGCGCCTTCGATCGTCTCCACCAGCTCCGCCGTCAACGCCGCGCGCGCCGGCGCCTGACGGCGGCCGCAGGACGAGGCGAGCAGCGCCGCGAGCGCCGGCACCACCGTGGCGGTCAACAGCAGACACACGAACACGACCGGGCCGGCCGCCGGCAGGATCGCCCACGCGGTCAGCGATGCGGCGCAGATCGTCAGCGCCGCCACCACGGGCGGCGCGAGCGCGCGCAGGTAGAGATCCTGCAGCGCGTCCACGTCCCCCACAAACCGCGACAGCAGATCGCCGCCGCTGCCGCCGCCGAGATCGCCCGGCACGAGCGGAGCGAGACGCCGATAGAAGTTGGCGCGCACCCGCCCCAGCAGCCGCAGTGCGGCGTCGTGGGAGGCCAGCCGCTCGCTGTAGCGCAGCAGCGCACGCGAGATCGCGAACGCGCGCACGCACACGATCGCCACGCTCAGCGCCAGCACCGGTGGGCGCTGGGCGGCGCGCGAGATCAGGTAGCCGGAGGTCGCCAGCAGCCCGCCGGAGGCGACCACCGCGCCGAATCCCAGCGCGACCGCCAACACCAGCCGCCGGCGCTCGGTGCGTCCGGCACGGGCCGCGGCCACCAGGCTGGCGTAGCTACCGCTCACGCGAGCACCTCCACGGAAGCCACCTGTGCGCGACCGTGCGCCAGCGTCACCACACGCTCGGCGCCTGCCGCCAGCCGCGAGTCGTGGGCAATCAAGAGCGTGGTGCGGCCCTCGGCGAGTCGCGCGATCGCGTCGCCCACGGCCGCGGCGGTGCCGGCGTCGAGGTGGGCGGTGGGCTCGTCGAGCACCACGAGCGAAGCGTCGCGCAGAAACGCGCGCGCCAACCCCACCCGCTGCGCCTGGCCGGCGGAGAGGCCGCGGCCGCCCTCTCCGACTCGCGTCTGCAGACCGTCGGGCAGCTCTCCGAGCAACTGCTCCAGCCCCGCGGCGTGCGCCGCCGCAGAGATCCGCTCGCGCGCCGCTTGCGGGAGGGCGAGCGAGATGTTCTGGGCGATTGTGCCCGCGAACAGACGCGTGCGCTGCGGCACCCACGCGACGCACTCGCGCCACGCATCCGGCGCGATCTCACGCAGGTCTTGCCCGCCGCAGGTGATGCGCCCCGCGGTCGGGTCGGCCAGGCGCAGCGCGAGCGCCGCAACCGTGCTCTTACCCACGCCACTCCGGCCCACCAGCGCGGTGGTGCGGCCGGGCTCGATCTCCAGCTCCAGCCCACTGAGCACCGGTGCGCGCCGATCGGGGTAGACGAACGACACCGCCTCGAAGCGCAGCGGCTCCAGCGCCGGATCGGGCAGGCCGCCATCACCGTTCGCCCGCTCCGGGTCGGGCGGATCGGCCACGCCGCCACCACCGTTCGCGCGCTCCGGGCCGGGCGGATCGGCCACGCCGCCACCACCGTTCGCGCGCTCCGGGCCGGGCGGATCGGCGACGCCGCCACCACCGTTCGCCCGTGCCACCTCGACGGGTCGTGCGATCGGCGCCACTGTCGCCGCGGTCGTAACGGCCGTCGTAGTGGCGGCGGCGGCGGGCGCAGCAAGCGCCGGGGGCACGTCCAGCACCGCGAAGATCCGCTCCGCCGCCGCCATCCCGTCGGTGCTGGCGTGAAACTGCTGGCCGACCGCGCGCAGCGGCAGGTACAGCTCGGGCGCCAGCAGCAGCACGGTGAGTCCAGCCTGCAGGCTGAGGTGGCCACCGTCGAGCTGCAAACCGATCGTCACCGCCACCAGCGCAGTGCCGATCATCGCGCACAGCTCCAACACCAGCGCGGAGAGGAACGCGACTCGCAGCGTCCCCATCGTCTCCACGCGGTAGCGCTCGCTGACGCGCTCGATCGTCTCAGCCTGGGCGGCCTCGCGGCGGAATGCGCGCAACGTCGCCAGGCCCCGCACCACATCGAGGAAGTGGCCGCTGAGCAGGGCGAGCGCCTGCCAGCGCGAGCGCGCACGGGCGCGGGCACCGCTGCCGACGAGGATCATGAACACGATCAACAGCGGGATCGTCAGCGCCAGCACAGCGGCGGCGATCGCGTCGAGCGACACAACCCACAGCAGGATCGCCGCGGGCACGGCCGCGGCCAGCACGAGCTGCGGCAGGTAGCCGGCGAAGTAGGCCTCCAGTGCATCCACTCCCTGCACGGCGGCGGCGGCGAGCTCTCCGGTGCGGTCCTCGACACGGCTGATCGGGGAGCGGATGAGCAGCTGCTCGGCGAGGCGCCCGCGCAGCTCCGACATCACCCGCGTCGCCCCGATCCGCCCCGAGGTCTCAAACGCGCCCGCCAGCAACGCCCGCGCCACCACCACGGCGGCGAGCGCCGCCAACGAGCCGGTGAGCTGGGCCAGCGCCGTGTGGTGCACCGCCGCGCTCGCGATCACGTGGGCGAGAAGCGCCGCCTGCGCGACCACGGTCGCCGCCATCGCCACGCCCAGCCCAGTCGCCAACCACAGTTGCGTGCGCGCGGCGCGGCTCTCACGCAGCAGGCGGCGGTCGATCCGCGCCGCCACACGGTCGGCGTGCACCCTCCGGCCATCGAGGGGCTCCCCCCCGCTCCCGGCGCGATTCGCAAGCGGCGGGCGGCCAGCCATCCGTCGCTCCGGCATGAGTTTCATGTATCCGGAACCAACCTGTCAATTTGGGCAGACGACAAGTTTCGATCTGCACGTTTATACTGCCTTAAGTTGCGGCGCTTCACGGATTGGGTGCCTCGAGCGAGCTGCAAAAGTCTCTCAGCGAACCTCGCCGCCGGATGGAGCCGTGCGCACCGAGATCGGCCACCCATATGAGGAGGTCCAGCTTGATGTCAACCCCGTCCTCTGACCCGGATCAACCAGGGGCCAGGCCCCGGCTGCGATCCCCGGGCAAAGCCGCGCTGATCCCGACGGTTGCCACCAAGCTGCTGATCCCCCCGCCCGCGCGCCACCTGATTGAGCGCGAGCGGCTGTACGACTCCCTCGACGAGGGCGTCCAGCAGGGCGTCGTGCTGCTCTCCGCGCCGGCCGGCGCCGGCAAGACCGTGTTGCTCTCCGCGTGGATCGCCGCACGCGCGCTGCCCGGCCCCGCCTGCTGGCTGTCGCTTGACGGCGAGGACAATGACGTCAACAGGCTGCTCGCCAACCTCTTGAGCGCGTTGCGCACCACGGACGCGCTCGAGCCCGGGGGTGCGCTCGACGACCTCGTCGCTCCGGCGGGAGCCGGCACCGAGCGCTTCCTCGCGCTGCTGGTCAACGCCCTGGCAGAGCTGCGCTCGCCGCTGGTGCTGGTGCTCGACGAGATTCACGAACTCACCAGCCCACCGGCGGTCGCCGCGATCGACTTCCTTGTGCGCCACGCCCCCGAGCAGCTGCACATCGTGCTCGGCGGCCGCGCCGATCCACCGCTGCCGATCGAGCGTCTGCGCGCCGGCGGTGCCCTCACCGAACTGCGGATCGCCGAGCTGGCGTTCAACCGCGAGGAGACCGCCGAGCTGTGCGTGCGACTGGAGCTGGGACTCTCCGACTCGGAGATCGACACACTGTGGGCACGCACCGAGGGCTGGCCCGCCGCAATCCGGTTGGCAGCGCTCTCGTTGCGCGGGCACGCCAACCCGGGACGCTTTCTGGCCGAGTTCGCGGGCACCGACAGGGCAGTTGCGGACTACCTCATCGCCGAGGTGCTCGCCCGCCTGCCGGAGGACAGCCGTGAGTTCATGCTGCGCACCTGCCTGGTCGACGAGCTCAGCCCCGAGCTCGCCGACGCGCTCACCGGGCGCGAGGGTGGCACGCTGCCGCTGATGGAGCTCGAGCGCCTCGGCGCCCCGGTCCAGCCGAGCGCCGGAGATGGCCGCTGGTATCGCTATCACCCGCTGTTCGCGGAGCTGCTGCGCGCCCACCTGCACCACGCCCACCCGCGGGAGATCCCCTCCCTGCACCGCCGCGCGGCGGGCTGGTATGCGGAGCAGGGGCAGGCGATGCTCGCCATCCGTCACGCGCTCGCGGGCGAAGATTGGCAGCAGGCCGGCGGCCTGATCGCCGAGCATTGGCTGGAGCTGTTCCTGCACGGCGGCTCGGCGGCGATGCGCGGCCCGATGGCGCAGCTGCCGCCGGAGGTGGTCGCGTCCGACCCGCGGCTGGCGGCGGCGGTCGCCGGCAGCCGCCTGCAGGACGGCGACCTCCAGGATGCCGAGCGCCTCCTGGCGATCGCACGGGAGGTCGGCTCCGACACCAGCCAAACCAGGGCGATTATCGCCGCGGTGGGGCTGCGCCACGCGCGCCTGCGCGTGCACCCCGGTGACGCCGAGCGCGCGGCGGGCAAGCTCAGCGCCGCAGCCCACCACTGCACGCCCCACTGCTGGAGCGCGCTGCGTAGCTTCGCGCTGTGCGAGCTCGGCGCCACGCAGCTGTGGAGCGGCGGCGATGTGGAGCCTGCCGTCGCCAACCTGCACGAGGCACTCGCGCTCGCAACTGAGCACCAGCACGAGCAGATCGCGCTCGACTGCCTCGCGCAACTGGCGGTTGTGAACGTGCTGCGCGGCGAGCTGACCCAGGCGCGCGAGCGCAGCGCGCGCGCGGTGGAGCTGGCTGAGCAGCGCGGCTGGTGCGAGGGTCCCGCCGGGGCTTGCGCCCACTTGGCAGCGGCCACCTGCGCCTACCAGCTGGGCGAGCTCGAGCGCGCCGAGGGCCTGCTGGCCCGCGCTGCGGCCGCGGCCGACACCGCCGAGACGCCTGTGCGGCTCACGGTTGGCCTGTTGCAGGCGCTCACGCTCGCGGCCGCGGGACAGCGCTCCGCCGCGCGCGGCACGCTGACGCTGAGCGCGATCCGCTCCGAGCTGGCGGATGGCGCGCCGGCGCCGGGCTTTTTGAGACTCGCGCTCGAGGACATCGAGTCGCGCGTGCTGATGGCCGCCGAGGAAGTCGAGCAGGCACGCGCAACTCTCGCGGGCGCACTCGATCGGACGCCCAACAGCGCCGTCCTGCTGGTGCGTCAGGCAAGCTTCGAGCTGCGCGACGGCGAGCCCGAGCTTGCCCGCGCGTCGCTCGTGCGGGCGCGTGCAGCACAGACGCCCCACCCCCATCCGGCGGTGCTGCTCGAGCTGTGGCTGCTGCAGGCAATGGTCGACCACGCGGCCGGCGACCGCCGAGCCGCCTCCGAGGCGCTGGATTGCGCGCTGGCGCTGGCCGAGCGTGAGCCTTTCCGCGACGCCTTCCTGTTGAACGGGCCGGCTGTGCGCGAGCTGCTGGAGCTCCAGGCGCAGGACGGCACCGCCCATCCGGCGCTGCTGGAGGTGCTGCTCGACGGCGTCGGCCAGGGTCCCGTGAAAGAGGCCACGCTGGCCGAGCCGCTCACCGAGCGCGAGCAGCGGATCCTGCGCTATCTGCCGACGATGCTCACCAACGCCGAGATCGGGGCGGAGGTGTTCGTGTCGCTGAACACCGTCAAGACCCACCTGCGCAGCATCTACCGCAAGCTCGAAGCCAATGGGCGCGCCGACGCGGTGGAGCGGGCGCGCCAGCTGGGTCTGCTCCCCACCGGAATCAAGCGCCCTCGCGTCGTGCAGCGGGTCTGATGCGTGGTGCAGCGGGTCTGATTTCACCGCAACCCGTCCGAGTCCGCCTCGCCCGAGTCGCCCGCCTCCGTCGGATGATCGGAATGCCCGCCGTCACCGCGCGCGCTTTTCCCTTGGCCCTCTGCCCCCTCCGGTACGCGACGCACCTCGACCAGCTCCAAGCCGAGCGCCTGGATGCGATCGAGCAGACCATGCAGCGCGGCCTGGTCGAGCACCGGCCCCCGCAACACCGTCTGCCCTGACTTGACGGTCGCATCCATACCCTCGAAGGCGCCGAGCAGCTGCTCGCTCACTCGCCCCTTGATGTGGATCTCGTAGCTCGTGCGTCTCACGCCAACCACGCTGAGCCTCTCTCCTTGGTGAGCGTCTTCTTGGGCAGGATCTCTTCCAACGTACGACTGCGGGGGATGAACGGTCGTCACCCAATGGGGATGAGGATCGGGGATGAGGATCGCGAGACCATCCAGCTACCCGCGACGAGCTTCATTACGCCCGGGAGAGGCGAATTGCACCCGAGGCGGGTCGCCTACGCCGGCGAGAGAGTCGAGCCGCTATGGCGCTCGCGCCGCGAGAGCATGATCCCTGCGATCGCCAGCCACGCCTCGACGATGCCACGCACGATCAGCGCGATGCCGAGCACGATCGCGAATGTGTAAATGCCGAACTGCGGCCAGGAGACGATCAGAATGCCGACCGCGAGATCGACCACGCCCTCGAGCAATCGCCATCCGCGGCGCTCACGGTACTCGATCGCCGCAACCAGCTCAAACACGCCGGCAACCATCAGGAAGATCCCGAACGCCAGCGCCAGCACGGTGATCGACCCGGAGGGATGCCTGATCACGATGGCGCCTGCGATCAGCGCGATCACGCCCCGCCACAGGCCGGCGCCGCGTACATCCTTGACGGCAATCCCCACGCAGATCCACAGCACCCCCACCACCAGCAGGTAGATGCCGAGAATCACCGCCAGCGTGCTCAGCGTGCGGTGGGGGGCGACCAGCAGCAACACGCCGACGGCCAGCGTGCACACGGCGACGAGCAGCAGCATCCACCACGTCCAGCTTGGCGCCTCCTCGGGCGCCGGGGTGCCGTCGGGGCTGATGAACACCTGACTCGCCATCGCTGTGAGCAGCCTGCGCGCGATCTGGGTGAGCGGACCTCACCCGTGGGGGGTGAGCCCCGTTCCGCTCGCTCAGCTGAGCGACTGCTCTGCCTCCTCGGCGGCGAGCAGGCCGACCTCGACCAGGTCACGCGGATGCACCCATGTGTCGAGGATCGGAAAGCCTCCGGCGCGCACGATCGCCTCGCGCAGCGGGATCGCCCAGCGGTGCTCCAGCAGCGCGATCGCAACCGCGGTGTCGGGCGGGATCTCCTCGAGCACGTCGAGCAGGTCCTCCTCGCCGAGGCCGCCCTCCTCCTGCGACCACAGCCGCGACGCGCCCTCGAGGTCGCCGCCCGCCACCTCGCCGAGACCGACGAGCGCCTTCACCACGGCGCCAAACTCCTGCGCCTCCTGCTCCGACAGGTCGCTGATCTGGGCCGTGGTGACCACACCGTCGGCGTCCTTGTTCACCACCAGCACGTCGATCACGCGGGCGATGTCGTTCTCCCTGAGGCTCTCCAGGTGGGCGAGCACCTCCCCCTGAAAGTCGGGCTGGTCGAAGCCCACCACCAGCAGCTGCACGGGGCCGATCACTGCTTCACCTCCTGGTTGTATTGCCGGAATCCCACCCTCGGTGTCCTCAACCCGCCGCCAGGATCTTCTGCTTCTGGCTCTCGAACTCCTCGGGCGTGAGCACGCCGCTGTCGCGCAGTTCCCCGAGCTGTTTGAGCTGCTCGATGACCGACCCACCCGCCGGCGCCGCAGCGGCCGGCGCCGCGGCCGGCGGTGGAGCACTAGGCGCCTGCTGCTGCTGGCTTTCCAGTTCGGCCAGTCTCTGCTCCTGCGAGGACTCCTGCGCGGAGCGGTTGGCGCCCGCCTTACCCGCCATGTAGCCGACGCCGCCCACCATCGCGCCCCGCATCAGGGGCCTGCGCCTGCGCATCATCGCCCTGCTCCTTCGGGTGCCCAGCGCGCGGTCAGCTGGTAGAGAATGATGATGTCGATCGCGATGATCATGATCGACCACAGCGGGAACAGCGTGAAGGTGCCGAACTGCACGAGCAGGTCGAGCGACACAAATACGATCCCCAGCACCCGCGCCCAGGTCGCCCCCGCGAGCAGGCCGAGGCCGGTGCAGGCCACCAGCGTGCCGAGGATCAGGTGGCCCCAGCCCCACGCCGAGATGTCCCACACGATCACGCCGTGCCCGCCGACGGTGATCACTTCGTTGTTGATCACCGCCGCCAATCCCCACATCGCATCGAGGAATCCCTCGATCAGCATGATCACACCGGCAAAGACGATCCAGCCGCTGATCGCGGTCGGTTCACGCTCGTAGCGCGAACCGGCGGCGCCTGGCTCTGGGGTTGTACTTGACATCGCGGCTCCTCCTAACAAAGACGTTTGTGCCACCTCGCCCGGCGGCATTGAAAGACGTTTGTGCCACCTCGCCGGCGGCATTGCTCGCTCGCGTTCAATCGGGCGCCGTGCCCGCCTCCAATGCTGAGCATTGCCGTGCGGCGGGTGAGGGCTCATCACCCCCTTGGGATGACCTGCGCTCACCCCGAGCGCCCGGAAGATAGTCGCCATGGCGAGCGCGACCGAAGCCTCGGCGACATCCGCGGCCGAACGCTCGTCGGCGCCCAAGCGCGCGGGGCTGGTGCTCGCCGCGCTGATCCTCGTCGCCTCCGTCGCCAACCTCAACCTCGCGGTCGCCAACACGGCGCTGCCCGACATCGGCAAGGGCCTGAACGCCTCGCAAACCGCACTCGACCTGATCGCGGTCGGCTACTCGCTCGGGCTGGCGGCGTCCGTCCTGTACCTCGGCGCGCTCGGCGACCGTTACGGGCGCAAGCTGATGCTCGTGCTGGGCACGTTCCTGGCGATCCCCGCCTCGATCCTCGCCGCGACCGCGTCGAGCGCCGGGATCCTCGTCGGCGCTCGGATCTTCGGCGGCCTCGCGGCCGGGATGGCCTTCCCGACGACGCTCGCGCTCGTCACCGCGCTGTGGTCGGGCCCGGCGCGCACGAAGGCGATCGCCCTGTGGTCGAGCATCGGCGCCTCGATGTCGGCGCTCGGCCCGCTGCTGTCGGGCGCGCTGCTGGAGCATCACGCGTGGGGCTCGGTGTTCCTGGTCACCGTCCCGATCGCGGCGGTCGCGGTCGTGCTCGCGATCGTGCTTGTGCCTGCCCACGTCAACGAGACCACCAACCCCGTCGACAACCCCGGCGGGATCCTCTCGATCGTCGCGATCGCGTCGCTCGTGTTGGCGATCAACTTCGCGCCCGTCCCCGGCAAGGGCAGGGTGGCGATCGCGCTGGGCGTGATCGCGCTCGTCGCGCTCGCGTTCTTCTACCTGCGCCAGCGGCGCACGCGCTTCCCGCTGTTCGACCTCCAGGTGGCATCGCGGCGGATCTTCTGGGTCGCGGCGCTCGGCGGGATCGTCGTGTTCGGCAGCCTGATGGGCGCGATCTTCGTCGGCCAGCAGTTCCTGCAGAACGTGCTCGGCTACTCCACGCTCGGCGCCGGCGCCTCGATCCTGCCCGCGGCGGTGCTGATGGTGCTGATCGCGCCGCACTCGGCCAAATTCGTGGAGACCCGCGGCGCGCGCTTCACGCTGCTGATCGGCTACGGCTTCTGCCTGCTGGGCTTCATCGCGATGCTCGCGCTCTGGGAAACGGGCATCCCCTATTGGAAGGTCGCACTCGCCTACGGCCTGATCGGGATCGGCGTCGGCTTCGCCGGCACCCCCGCCTCGCGCTCGCTGACCGGCTCGGTGCCGGTCAAACGCGCCGGCATGGCCTCGGGCACCGCCGACCTGCAGCGCGACCTCGGCGGCGCGATCATCCAGTCGATCATGGGCGCTTTGCTGACTGCCGGGTTTGCGACAGCGGTTTCCAACGCGATCGCCGCAGCGCCCAACAAAGCGCTGATCACCAGTTCCGTGCAGAACACCCTGACGAAGTCGTTCTCCAGCGCCGAAGCGGTCGCCAACCAGTACCCGCACTACTCCAGCGCGATCATCGCCGGCGCGCGCTCCTCGTTCGTGTCGGGCTCTGACTGGGCCTACATCGCCGGCATCGTCGCGATCGTGTTCGGCGCCGCGCTGATCTTCTTCAAGTTCCCGGGCAAGCTCGACGAGGAGCGTCTGCTGGCCGCCTACCACGCACAAGACACCCACGGTGGGTGAGGCGGCCTCACCCACACCCGCGCCATCGTGGGGCGCTATGGTCGGCGGCGACATCGTGGGTAGGGACATCGTGGGTAGGCACATCCCGGGGGACGGCAGCGACATAGTGGGGCGTCATGGCGGACACTGACGCCGCGGACACCGCGGGCACCGACGCCGAAGAGGGCGCCCCCGGCCCGTCGATCCGCCCGCCCAAGCGTGCGGGCGGCGGCGGAGCACAGGTCCCGCACCTCACTCCAGAGGAGCGCGCCGCACGCGGCAAGGCCGCGCGTGCTGAGGCGCCACGCTCACGCCACGCCGAGTGGGAGCCCTGGGCGGAGCGACCCGACCCGATCGCGCTGCTGGAAGAGCAAGCCGAGTCGCGGGTGCCGGAGCTGGTGCCGATCCGCTACGGGCGGATGGTCGCCTCGCCGTTCGCCTTCTTCCGCGGCGCCGCCTACGTGATGGCGGCCGACCTCGCCGGCACGCCCCGCTCGGGGATCCAGGCGCAGCTGTGCGGTGATGCGCACATGTCCAACTTCGGCGGGTTCGCCTCGCCCGAGCGCGACCTCGTGTTCGACGTCAACGATTTCGACGAGACCCTGCCCGGCCCCTGGGAGTGGGACGTCAAGCGACTGGCGGCGAGCGTCGCGATCGCCGGCCGCGAAGGCGGCTTCACCGGCAAGCAGCGCAGCGAGACGGTGGCCGCGACGGTGCGCCAGTACCGCGAGACGATGGCCAACTTCGCGGGCATGCGCAACCTCGACATCTGGTACGCGCGCCTGGACCGCGCGGCGATCCTCTCCCGCTTCGAGTCCGACGCAAATGCCGCACAGGTGAAGGTGTTTGAAAAGACCGCGGCGAAGCCCGGAGTGCGCTTTGACGATGTGATCGAGAATATCGACATTGGCGGACCTTCGATGGTG
>JBEKYV010000510.1:0-2876 GCA_049510515.1 Solirubrobacteraceae bacterium
GCGCCACTGCTCATCGCTCTTTACAACCTTGGGCTCACTCGATGCCATCACCTTCAGTTTTAGCAGCCATGCGTTGCGCCAGCCCACTCCCCTACCCCACGATCGCCGCTTAGCAACACCGTCGGCCTGGCCATTTACCTCTGCTATCTTGATCCTTACGTTCACGTCAAGTTGTGAGAGGCGGCCCGCAAGCGCCTCCGGAAAGGCAGCACCTTGGCCCGCGCCGCACTGAGGACCGGCACCCAGACGACCGCCCGCCGCCGCTTGGGGGTAGCCGAAGGACACGCACACTACAAGTGGTGGGCGCTCTCGTGCACCAGCCTCGGCATGCTGCTGGCCGCCACCAACTCCGGGACGCTGATCATCGCGCTGCCCGACCTGGAGCGCTCGCTGCACGCCAGCCTGCTGGCACTCGTGTGGGTGATCCTCGCCTATCTGATCGCCGCGACCGTGCTGGTGCTGATGGCGGGGCGGCTGTCGGACCTGTTTGGGCGCAAGCGCGCCTACATCGGCGGCTTCATCGTCTTCGCGCTGGCCTCGCTGGGGGCCGGCTTCTCGCCCAACGCCGAAGTGCTGATCGTGTGGCGCGTGCTGCAGGGAATCGGCTCGGCCTTCCTGTTCGCCAACGCCGCCGCGCTCGTCACCGACGCCTTCCCGCACGACGAGCTCGGACTCGCGATGGGCACCAACACGATGGTCGCCGCGATCGGCCTGGCGATCGGGCCGGTGCTCGGCGGCGTGCTGGTGGGAATCTCCTGGCATTGGGTCTTCTGGTTCAACGTGCCGCTCGGCCTCGCCGGCGCCGCGTGGGGCGCGCTGATCCTGCGCGAGCTCTCAAAGCCAGATGAGATCCGCGGGTATGACGTGCTCGGCAACCTCACCTTCATCCTCGGTCTCACCGGCCTCGTGCTGGGCGTCTCGCGCGGCGGCCTGAGCGGCTGGGACGATCCGATCGTGATCGGAGGCCTCGCCGCGGCGCTCGTGCTGCTGCCACTGTGGGTGTTGATCGAGAGCCGCTCGCGCGCGCCGATGCTCGACCTCACGCTGTTCAAGAACCGCCTGTTCGCGGCCGCCACCGCCGCCGCGTTCATCAACGGGCTGGCGCGCTTCGCGCTGATGTTCCTGTTCGTCTTCTACTTCCAGGGCGCCCAGGGCGACAGCCCGATCACCGCCGGGGTGAAGCTGATCCCGCTGGCGGTGGGGATGCTGGTGTCCTCGCCGCTGGCGGGCATCTACGCCGACCGCCACGGCTCGCGCGGGCTGGCGGCGCTAGGGATGCTGGTGAGCGCCGTGGGCCTCGCCGCGATGACCACGCTGCAGGTGGGCACCCCCTACTGGCAGAGCACGCTGTGGCTGCTGCTGGTGGGGGTGGGCTCGGGGATGTTCAACAGCCCCAACACCGCCGCGATGATGGGTGCCGTGCCCGCCAAGCGGCGGGGGATCGCCGCGGGAGCGCGCACGCTGCTGCAGAACACCGGTGCGGTGCTCTCGATCGCGTTCGTGATGGCGATCGTCACCTCAGCCGTCCCCCGCTCCACGCTGTTCGCGGTCTTCTCCGGCCTCGCCAAAGGCCTCTCCTCACAGAAGCTGGCGCCGTTCATCGACAACATGCACACGGCGCTGTGGGTGCTCGCCGCCACCTCGCTGGTGGGCGCCGGCGTCTGTTTGATGCGCCCCCGCCACGTCGAGGCGCGTGCCGAGGAGCGCCAGGTCGCCGATCGCCCAGCCACGGTTGGAGCGCGCACGTGAGTACCAGCCTGCGTGTCGGCGAGGTCGAACAGCGGCCGGCCATCCTCGGAGCGCGCTCGTGAGCGCCCCGCTGCGCATCGGGGACGTCGCCCGCCTGGTGGGCACCACGCCACGCACGATCCGCTACTACGAGGAGATCGGGCTGCTCGCAGAGACGCCCGCGCGGCCCTCCGGACAGCACCGCACCTACACCGAGGCCGAGGTGGAGCGCCTGCGCGAGGTGATGCGCCTGAAGAGTCTGCTCGGGGTGACGCTGGAGGAGCTCAAGACGCTGCTCTCCGCCGAGGAGGCGAGGGCGGAGGTGCGCGCGCAGCTGCGCCGCGAGGACGTCCACCCCGAGCGCCGCCACGAGCTGCTGCAGGAGGCGCTCGGCCACATCGACCGCCAGCTGGAACTGGTGGAGCACCGCTCCGCCGAGCTCGCCAAGCTCAAGGACGAGCTCACCCAGACGCGAGCGCGGGTGCGCCGCAAGCTGCGCGAGCTCGATCGCACGCCGGCCGAGCCACTCCCCGCCTGACTAAAGGGTCCGCGAACCCTACGCCGTTTCGAGCGCCCCCGCGGCGGTCTCGTCGCGTACGGCGTCCGCCACCGCCTCCTCGCCTTGGGGCTGCTGCGCCTGCCCCTTCGGCACCAACAGCCCCGCGAGGAAGGCCACGACCAGGAACCCGGTCGCCATCGCGAACGTCTCGGTGAAGCCCGTGACGGTCGGCTGCCCATGCGCCACGTTGGCGGCGATGAAGGTCGCCGAGAGCTGTCCGCCGAGCGCGCCGCCGAGCGTCCGCATCACCGTGTTCATGCCGCTCGCCACCCCCGTCTGGTGGATCGAGACCGCCTGCACGATCAGATTGCCGAGCGCCGCGAAGGCGAGTCCGATCCCGACGCCGAGCAGTGCGGCGGCGATCAGCAGCTCGTAAGGATGGCTGTGCGCCACGGCGAGCAGCGCGAAGGAGGCGGTGGTGAAGGCCGTGCCGCTCAGCAGCGCCGTGCGCGAGCCGAAGCGGGCAGAGATCCGCCCGGCGAACATCCCGAGGATCGTCATCCCCACCGTCGAGGGCAGCAGATACAGGCCGGAGACGACCACCGAGGCGCCGAACCCGAAGCCCGTGCTGGTGGGCAGCTGCGCGAAT
>JBEKYV010000511.1:0-2865 GCA_049510515.1 Solirubrobacteraceae bacterium
CACGGCTTGGGCCTGATGGTCCAGGACCTGACCAACCCCATGCTGGCGCAAATCCCGCACGCGCTCCTGGCGGCCCACTTCGGCACCATCATGGGCGTCGAGACCAACGCCATGCAATTCTATCCCGCCGCCTCCGCCCCCGAAGCAAGGGTCCATCCGGGTCTCTACCAGCGCCGCCTGGGCGCCATCGATCTCGGCACCGTCCGCGGGCCGGGCTTTGGCTACCGCCTCGATGAAATCAACCGGGTTTTGCCCCCGCCCGACCTTGCCGCAGGGGTCGAGTGACGGATTCGGGATTAGATTGCCCTTTATCGGTGGAGCAAATAATATCGGGGAAAGTTAAGCCCGAGTATCCATTATGAAACGACTGCTGCGAATCTTGGCGGGGGTGGTTGTCGGTCTTGGCGTTTTGGCCGGCGGCACCTGCACCAAAGCGGCGCAGATCGGCGCGTACGCCTACGTGCACGGCAGCTGGCGGGCCGCGGCGCCCTCTACACCGGCCGCGCTGCGGGGCATCCCCAGCAAGGTGCTGTGGCTGACGTCCTCCGGCGCCACGACGCTCACCCTGGTGGACTTCCCCTCCCCCTCCCAGAACACGCTCCTCGCCGCCTGGAGCACCGACGGCGGGCACCACTGGGTCGAGTCACCACCATTGGTGATGGGCGCCCGCGAAGCCTTGATCGCCGCCGGCCAGGCACCGCACAACCAGACGTTGCTGCTCCTCAGCACTCCGCACGGGAGCCGCCTGCGCATCGGCGCCCCCGCCACCGCGTGGCGTGCAACCCCCCGCCCCCCCGAAGGCACGGCGACGGTGGTGGCGGGCGTCAACGGCGAAATCGACGCGCTGGCGGTGCACGTCTACAACGTCGTCGACTGGAGGCTCGCCGGGACGCCGGGGGCGTGGCAGAGCGTCGGCACACTGCACGTCACCGTGTCCAGCACCTCGCACTGAGCGTAGATTGACGACGGTGAGCGAGGCCGCGAAAGACCCCAATCGCCAACTGCGGATCACCACCGAGCTGACGATCCCTCTCGCGGAGGTGACGGTGCGCACCAGCCGCTCCTCGGGCCCGGGGGGCCAGCACGCCAACGTCACCGCATCTCGCGTGGAAGCGATCTTCGACGTGCTCGCCTCCCCCACCCTCACCGACGCCCAGCGCGCGCGAATTCTCACACGCGCCGGCCCGCGGGTGGTCGCCATCTCCCAGGACGGGCGCTCGCAGGTACGCAACCGCGAGCTGGCCCTCACCCGCCTCGGCGAGCGACTGGCGCGGGCGCTGGCAACCCCCAAGCGCCGCCGCGCCACCCGCCCCACCGCAGCCTCACGAGAGCGCCGGCTCGCCGCCAAGCGCCGGGGCACCGAACGCAAGCGCGAGCGCCGGCGGCCGGAGGAGTCATGAGGGGCGAGGCGACTCACACCATGATCTTCCGGGCTGATGTTGGTGGGTGCAGGCGAGCAGCTCAGCGAGCGCCTCGCCCTCGCGGATCAGATAGGCGCGCACGGCGTACCGCGACCGCGGCGAGCATGACATCTTTGACCGCCATGCCATAGGCCCGCTTCACCGCCCTCAGATCGGCGCGTGCAGGCCGGGCGGGACGGGTGCGAGCTATAACTGGAGCTTCGGATGCCGCCTCGAATAAAGCGCAGCCGCGAAGAGGTCAGGCACACGACCTTGCACGGTCACGACGTGGCTTACCGCCAAGCGGGCAGCGGCCCGGTCGTCGTGCTCGTCCATGGGATCACCTCCAGCTCGGCGACCTGGAAGCGGGTGATGCCCTACCTCGCCGAGCGCTTTACCGTGATCGCCCCCGACCTGGCCGGTCACGGCGAGTCGGCCAAGCCCAAGGGCGATTATTCACTCGGCGCTCACGCGAGCAGCCTGCGTGACCTACTGCTCGCGCTCGGACACCAGCGGGCAACCTTTGTGGGGCATTCGCTCGGCGGAGGGATCGCGATGCAGTTCTCCTACCAGTTCCCTGAGCGCTGTGAGCGACTCGTCCTGATTGACAGCGGTGGCCTTGGTCGCGACGTCAACTGGCTGCTTCGGGCCGCAACACTTCCCGGCTCCGAATTCGTGCTGCCCCTGCTCGCGGCAACCCGCCTACTCGACGCCGGCGCACGAGCCGGCGACTTGCTCAGCCGGCTGGGTTTGGGCCTCGGAACAGATCTCCAGGAGATGGCGCGCGGGCACTCGACCCTCTCCGACAGCGCCGCCCGTGCCGCCTTCGTCCACACGCTGCGCTCGGTCGTCGAGCCCGGTGGCCAGCGGGTCGACGCGTCAAACCGGCTGTACCTCGCCGAACATCTCCCGTTCCTGCTGATCTGGGGCGAGCGCGACTCGATCATCCCCGTCTCCCACGGATACGCGACCCACGAACGGATGCCCAACAGTCGCCTGGAGGTGTTCCCGCACTCAGGGCACTTCCCCCAGCTTGACGAGCCCGAGCGCCTGCTCGACGTGCTCGTCCAGTTCATCGACTCGACCGAGCCGGCCGCGAGAGAGGGGTCCGTTTAGAGGTCCTTGCCCGCCTCACGGCGCGCACCCGCAGGCCGGTGAAATCGCCCGACGGGACGTATTTCGCCTCAGAGAGGATGGAGCCGTGTTTTGGGCGGCTCCATCCGGTTGGGCGGGTCACTCGCTCGGCCCGCCAAGGGGGTGTAGCATCGGGTGATGGGTGTCACCGAGGAGTTTCGTCAGCGAGCGCGGGCGACATGGGCATCGGGCGATTGGGATAGCTTCTCCCGACTTGTAGAGCCCGTTGGTGCCCTCGTGCTCGATCGGATCGGGGTCGAGCGAGGGACCGGTCTCCTGGACGTGGGGACCGGCAGCGGCGGCAATGTGGCGATCCCGGCTGCGCTGCGCG
>JBEKYV010000512.1:0-2859 GCA_049510515.1 Solirubrobacteraceae bacterium
TGGCAGGATCCCGACGCAGCGCTCTGCCGGCGCTTCGCGCTGGAGCCGGCCGCGGCGTTGCGGGCGCTGGCCGAGAACCCGCCCGAGCCCGACCCGGACTGGCTTGAGAGCTGGCGCAGCGCTGACGAGCGCGCCGCTGAGGCGCTGCTGGGGGTGCTGGGCGCGAGCGGCCTCAGCGAGCCCACCGTCGCCGCCGAGCTCGGCGTGCTGCTGCCTGAGCGCGCGACGCTGTGGGTCGCCTCCTCGATGCCGGTGCGCGACATCGAGAGCTTCTGGCCCGCGCGCCCCGACCCCCCGCGGGTGCTGTGCAACCGCGGCGCCAACGGCATCGACGGAACCGTCTCGAGCGCCTTCGGCGCCGCCGCAGCCGGCCCCGGCCCGACGGTACTGCTAATCGGCGACGTGGCGCTCGCGCACGACATCGGCGGCCTGCTCGCCGCCCGGCGCCTGGAGCTCGACCTGACGATCGTGCTGATCGACAACGGCGGCGGCGGCATCTTCGACTTCCTGCCGGTCGCCGCGATCAATGACGACCTCTACACACGCCACATCGCCACCCCCACCGGGCTCGGTTTCACCCACGCGGCACGGCTGTACGGCCTCGAGCACGAGACCGTCAGCGACGTGCTCGCCTTCCGCGCGGCGCTGGAACGCGCCCTGACCGAGCGCCCACGCCGCACGGGGATCATCGAAGTACACACCGACCGCGCAGCAAACGTGGCGCTGCATCGCCGCGCGTGGGAGGCCGTCGCCGGGGTGTTGGACGGGTGAGCCTGAGGGCACCTACGCTGAATCGCTAAAGCGGCCACGCGCCGCTCGACGGAACTCAGCCCGCGAGCAGCGGTAACAGCGCCGCGAGCTTGACCTCGGTCTCGGCCAGCTCCGAGGCAGGGTCGGAGTCGCGCACGACGCCGACGCCGGCGTAGCAGCGGGCGATGCGACCGCGCAGCAGGGCGCAGCGCAGCGCTACGCAGAACTCGCCGTCGCCGGTCGCGTCGGCCCAGCCGACGGGGCCCGCGTACCAGCCGCGGTCGAGGCCCTCCAGGGCGGGGATCAGCGGGCGTGCGCGCTCTAGCGGCTCGCCCCCTACGGCGGGCGTGGGGTGCATCAGCTCCAGCAGCTCGATCACGTCTAGCGGCTGCGCGAGCTGGGCGCGGATCGGGGTGCCGAGGTGCTGGATGTTGGCGACCTTCACCAGCTCCGGCTCGGGCGGGGCGGCCGTCCACAGCGCGTGCTGGCGCAGCGCCCGCTCGATCCGGCGGATCACGATCGCGTGCTCCTCGCGGTCCTTCTCGGAGTGCATCAGCTGTTCGCCGAGATGGTCGTCCACGGCGGGGTCGGCGCTGCGACGCATCGAGCCGGCCAGTGCCAGCGCGCTGACGCGGTGGCCCTCGCGGCGCACCAGCAGCTCGGGGCTGGCGGCGACGAACGCGGCGTCCTCGCGCCCGACGCAGAACACCGTGCACGAGGGGAAGCCCTCGCGCAGCACCCCGAACAGCGCCGCGGGGTCGAAGTTGGAGGCTCCCCCGCCCGCGTGGACCTGCACCTCGCGCGCGAGCACGACCTTCTCCAGTTGCCCCTTGCGGATCAGCTCCACAGCGCGCGCGACGGCGGCCTCGTAGTGCTCGGGCGGCATCGCGCTGGCGATCCGGTAGCGCCCCGTGGGCGCGGGGTCGAGCAGCGCAAGCGGCTCCACCCGCAGCTCACCGAGCCGGCGCTCCAGGCGCTCGAGCAGCTGCTCGGGGGTGTCGTCGGGAGCGGCGAGCGCGCACAGCGTCATGCGCACGTCCACGCTCCCGTCCGGGCCGCCGCCAATGCTCGCCTGCTCACCGCCGGTAGCGCCGGGGCGCGCACTCCGATCTCTGCGCATCCCCGCAACCGACCGCCGGCGCGTGAGCGCGACCTCCGGCACGATCAGCGAGGCCGGCGCAAACCCACTCCACGCCAGGTCGGCGCCGCCCTCGGCGGCGAACGCGAAGCCGCCCAGCGCGATCGGCCCGCCGCCGGCGCCCGGGTGGGAGGGATCCTCGGGCGGGTCGCCGACCGCCGCCGCGGCGAACGAGCGCCAGCGGTCGGCCACGGTGGCGAAGCGCTCGGGCCCGGAGGCCGTCAGGCAGACCGCCTCACCGAGTGCAGCCAGCGCCCGCGCCCCGCGCTCGGGCTGCTCTAAGAGAAACCACGGCTCTCCCGGGCGTCGCGAAGCGCACACGACAGCGCTGGGGTCAAGATCGGCCGGCAGCGGCAGGGTCAGCGCCGCGAGCGTCTGGCGGCCGCTGCGCCGTGCCCGCTTGACGGCGAGCTGCAGGCGAGCCCCGAGCCGCTCGCGGTTGGCGTCGCTGAGCGCGAACGGGCTCTCGAACGTGCGCTCGAGCGTCCCCCTCACGTCTCTGAGCGACCCCGCGCGATGGCAATCTCTCCGGTGCGCATCATCTCGATCAGCCCGAACGGCCTGACCATGTCCTCGAACGCTTGGATCTTCTCGGTCGTGCCGGTGATCTGGCAAAGCTATCCGGGCGAAACTCCGATCGTCAGCGGCGGCGTGCCGGTGAAAAACTGGACCAACATCGGCGGCAATCGCTGGCAGACGACGCTGCCGGCCGGGACACAATACTTCGAGCAATTGTTTTACAACGGCGCGCGACGTTTGCGGCCGCGATTGGGCGGCTACCTGGGACCCTACTTGCGCTTTGTCGGCCCCGTCTACCTCAATGCACCCGGTCCGCCGTCCTCCGCGCCGCAGCCGAATTGTTCGGTTTACGCCGCGGGAAAGGGCTGGCAATGTTTTGATCGCTTCCAGTACAATCCCGCCGATCCTATCCAAAGCACCTGGCAAAACCTCGCGCCCCCGGCAGGTACTTA
>JBEKYV010000513.1:0-2857 GCA_049510515.1 Solirubrobacteraceae bacterium
GGTCGTGCTGGCGCGGCGCGTGGGGGCCGACGGACGCACCCGCGCGTACCTGAACGGCCGTACCATCGCGGTGGCCGACCTGCGCACGGTCGGTGAGGCGCTGCTCTCCTTCTACGGCCAGCACGAGCACCGCAAGCTGACGCTCGCCGCCGCGCAGCTGGAGATCCTCGACGGCTTCACCGGAGCCGCACAGGCCGTGCGACGCGCCGCCTGCGCGGCCGCCTATCGTGAGGCGCGGGAGCTGAGCGAGCAGCTGGAGGGCCTACGTGAGCTGGATGGAGCACGCGAGCAGGAGCTCGACCTGCTGGAGCACGAGCTCGCCGAGCTCGACGCACTCGCCCCCCAGGAGGGCGAGCTCGAGCAGCTGCGCGCCGAGCGCGAGCGCCTGCGCCGCCTCGATGCGCTGCTCGCGGCCGCGTCCGCCGCCGCCGAAGCGCTGGCCGGTGGGCAGGGCGACGACGGCGGCTCCGACGCGCCCGGGGCGACGGCACTGGCGGCTGAGGCGGCCGCGCGCCTCGATCCCCTCGAAGGGGTGGACCCCGCGCTCGACGTGCTCGCGGTGCGCGCCGGCGCGCTGGCGATCGAGACGGGGGATCTCGCCGGCGAGCTGCGCGACTACGGCGAGCGGCTGGCGGGGGAGGCGGCAGGCGCGGGGGAGACAGATGAGCATGCGGCGCCGGGGCTGCAGGGGGTGGAAGAGCGTCTCGCCGCCTTGGAACGGGTGTTGCGCAAGCACGGCCCCACCGTGGCGGCGGTGCTGGAGCACGCCGAGCGCGCAAGCGAGCGACGCGAGCAGCTGACGGGCGCGGCGGTGGCGATGGAGGAGGTCGGGGGGCGCCTGCAAGCCGCGCAGGCCACCCTGCAGACCCAGGTGATGGAGCTGCGAGCCGCGCGCGAGGAGGCCGCGCCGCGCCTGGCGGAGGCGGTGCGCGAGCAGCTCGCCGCGTTGGCGATGCCCGACGCGGCGTTCGCCGTTGAGCTGTCCCCGCGCGAGCCCGGACCGGCCGGCGGCGACAGCGTCGAGCTGATGATCGCCCCCAATCCCGGCGTCCCTGCCGCCCCGCTGCGTGAGATCGCCAGCGGCGGGGAGCTCTCGCGGGTGATGTTGGCGTTGATGACGGTCGCCAACAGCGGCTCGGAGGCGACGCTGGTGTTCGACGAGGTGGATACCGGCATCGGCGGCCACACCGCCCGCGCGGTCGGTGAGCGCCTGCGCGAGCTGGCGGGCGCTCGCCAGGTGGTGTGCATCACTCACCTGCCCCAGATCGCTTCGCTGGCGGCGCGCCACTTCACGGTTGTCAAGGACGCCATCGCCGGCAGCACCAGCACGCGGGTGGAGCGACTCGGCGAGCGTGAGGTGTTGAGCGAGCTGGTAAGGATGCTGGGTGCCCCTGAGCGCGACCCCGCCGCGCGCCGCCACGCGCGCGAGCTGCGCAAGGCAGCTTGAGCGCGACCTCGCTCTCTCCATTGTCGCCTGCGCCTGCGGTTTCCGCGGTTGTGCGACGGCTGGCTGGCTCTCTGCAGCGGCCGGCGAGAGTTCCGTGGGAGCGGGGGATAGACTCTCAAGGCAGGAGATGAGTCGCCCCGCGCCAGACCGCCACGCAGACCCGCCGGCCAAGACCCGGTTTATCTTCATCACCGGTGGCGTCGTCTCCTCGCTGGGGAAGGGAATCGCCGCCGCGTCGATCGGGCGGCTGCTGGTCGCACGCGGGTTGACGGTGGGGCTGCAGAAGTTTGACCCCTACATCAACGTCGATCCGGGAACGATGTCCCCCTACCAGCACGGGGAGGTGTTCGTCACCGAGGATGGCGCCGAGACCGATCTCGACCTCGGTCATTACGAGCGCTTCACCGACGCCAACACCTCGCGCGCCTCCAACGTCACCGCGGGGGGGATCTACGACACGGTGATCCGCCGCGAGCGCCGTGGGGACTACCTCGGGGGCACCGTCCAGGTGGTGCCTCACATCACCGATGAGATCAAGCAGCGCATCGCACTGATCGCGCAGTCGAGCGACGTGGACTTCGTGATCACCGAGGTGGGCGGCACGGTCGGGGATATCGAGTCGCTGCCGTTTTTGGAGGCGATCCGCCAGTTTCCCGTCGACGTGGGGCGGCGGCGCTGCATGTTCATCCACCTGACGCTGGTGCCGTTCATCGGCCACGCTGGTGAGCTGAAGACGAAGCCCACCCAGCACTCCGTCAACGAGCTGCGCCGCATCGGGATCGCCCCCGACATGCTGATGTGCCGCTCGGAGGGCTCGCTCTCGCAGGAGATCCGCAAGAAGATCGCGCTGTTCGCCAGCCTCCCGGTGAGCGCGATCGTGTCGGCGTGTGACGTGGACAACATCTACAAGGTGCCACTCACCTTCCGCGACCAGGGCGTGGATGACTTCATCCTCGAGCACTTCGGCGTGGAGGCTCCCGAGCCCGACCTCGCCAGCTGGACGGAGCCGATCGAGCGCGCCGAGCGGGCTGGTGGGGGCGGTGGGCGGGCGATTAATACCGTGCGGATCGCGCTCGTCGGCAAGTACGTGCAGCTGGAGGATGCCTACCTGTCGGTGTCCGAGGCGCTGCGCCACGCCGCCGCACTGCAGGACGCGCGCGTGCAGATCGAGTGGGTGGACTCCGAACGGCTGGAGGGCGCCGGCAGCCACAGCCGCGAGGATCGCGAGCGCGCCCGCGGGCTGTTGAGCGAAGTCGACGGCATCCTGATCCCAGGTGGCTTCGGTGGGCGCGGGATCGAGGGCAAGATCGCCGCCGCGCAGATTGCGCGCGAGCAGGGCATCCCCTACCTGGGCATCTGCCTGGGTATGCAGGTGGCGGTAGCCGAGTTCGCGCGCCATGTGGCTGGCAT
>JBEKYV010000514.1:0-2850 GCA_049510515.1 Solirubrobacteraceae bacterium
ACGCCCGGCCGGCTGGGATCTGCGATGACTGTGGCCGCGCCGGCCAGCTCGCGCGCACAGGCGCCGGGGGTGGATCGAAGCTCTGTGGCGCATGTGCTGATCGCGCGCGGCGTCCGGCGCGCGCGTGTGGGCGCTGCGGGCAGGTGAAACCGGTCGCGGTGCGCCGCGGCGCGGACGGCACGGAGGACCTGTGTTTCGCCTGTTATGGCAAGACGCCGCGGCGGGTCTGCGGCGGCTGCGGCGAGGTCGCCGCGATCCATCAGCGCGCCCGTGATGGCGCTCCTGATCTCTGCAGGCGCTGCTACCGGCTGCCGATCGCGCACTGCAGCGTCTGTGGTCGCGAGAAGCCGTGCTCCTACGCCACCACCGCCATGGCGGTCTGCGGGGCATGCACGCTGCGCCGCGTCGATGTCTGCGCGGTGTGTGGTGAGCAGAGGCCGATCAAGGCCGCCAGCGCGATCGGCCCGTTGTGCGGTGGCTGCGAATGGCGGCGCCTGCGCGCAAAAGCGACTTGCGAGCGTTGCGGTCAGCATCGCCGCCCGGCGCTGCACACCGGCAGCGAAGTGCTCTGCGGCGACTGCGCCAGGATCCCTCAGACACGGATCTGCACCGGATGCGGGACCGAGGACATCACGTATGACCGTGGCCGGTGCCCAGCCTGTTCGCTGCATGCCCGGCTTGAGCGGTGGCGCATTGATCGCCCGCCCGCCCTCATCGCACGCCTCGAGCCGTACCTCGCGACGCTCGAGCGATCACCTCGTCCGCTGTCGGTGTTGCAGTGGCTGGCCAAGCCGGGCGGACGCACATTGACAGACATCGCCGCCGGGACCATCGAGCTTTCACACGACGCGCTCGACGCGGTTGACCGCGGCAAGAGCACCGACGAGCTGCGAGCGGCACTGGTCCACGCCGACGTCCTGGATGGACGCGACGAGTCGTTGGCCTCGTTGAAGCGGTGGACCGCCGACACGCTTGGCGTGCTTGCGTCGGGGCGCGACGCGACGACGCTGCGAGCATTCGCGACCTGGAAGGTCGGCCGCGAGTTTGCCGTCCGCCGCGCCCGGGCGCCCGGCCCGGACCCGCGAGCGACGACGATGCCGAAACACTGGATCGCCGCGGCGGTCGAGCTGACGATCTGGTTGCACGCCCAGAACCGAGCGCTGGCTGACCTCGACCAGCCGCTGCTTGATGGTTGGCTGGCCGATGGGCCCGCTCACCGCGCTCGCACGCTCCGGCCGTTCGTCGTCTGGATCGAACGCCGTGCCCGCCACGGCCTGCGGATCCCCACCAGTCGTGGCGGCACACCGGTGATCGCGCTCGATGACCGCCAACGCCTCGCAGCGCTGCGCACACTGCTGCACGACAACGAGATCGACCCGCGGCTTCGTCTCGCGGGCTGTCTGGTCGCGCTCTACGCACAGCCGGCCTCACGCGTTGTCCGCTTGACCGCAGCCGACCTCCAGCTCGCCGACGCGGGCCCACAGATCCGTCTCGGCCGCAACATGATCGCCCTGCCGCTCCAGCTCCGTGACGTCGCGCAGCTCACACTGGCCAGCACAACCCAGGGCGGCTGGCTGTTCCCCGGCCAGAAAGCCGGCCAGCCGATGCACCCGACGCACCTCGCTCGGCGCCTGAGCAGCCTCGGGGTTCCGGTCGCGCCAGCGCGTCCCAGCGCCTTGGCGGCGCTGGCCCATCAGATCCCCGCTGCGGTACTGGCCGACCTGCTCGGCTTCAGCGCCCAAACGATCTGCAACGCCAATGCGGATCTGAGGATCGACTACGCCCGCTACGTCGCTCGACGCAGCTGACGCTGATCCCAGCTGAGCCTCCGCGCCAGGCCGCGGGCCCGACCCCGCGCACTATGGCACGGCATCCCTGCCGTGCTGGCCGTTTCGGGATCGGTCCCGCAGCCAGCGGGACCCCCCAACCACCGGAGGGCACCATGCCAACAGCGACACTGACCGACGAGGAGCGCCAAGCCCGACGCGAAGCCGACCGGCAGAAAACACGCGACGCTGTCCAAGCGCTGCGCGCCAGGCCCGGTCTGGGACCGCAGCCAAGTCGAGCCACTCCCGGCACCGGCCGAGCCCACGCCGCTGGACCCACCGATCGCCGAGCCCGACGGCGACACGCTCAGCTGGACGCTACCGGCACTCACCGCCCTGGTCGCCGAGCTCGGCTGCACGCTGATCTACGAGAATCACCCCGCCGGCCGTGGCGGCTCCTTCACGCCGAGCACCAAGCAGATCTCGATCAACCGCGCCCACGCCGTCAACCACCAGATCAAGACACTCGTCCACGAGCTCGTCCACGCGCTCATCCACCGCACCGACCCAGACGCCCCCGAGCTCAGCTACGGCGAAGAAGAGATCGTCGTCGAGTCAATCGCATTCAGCGTCGTCGGCGGCCTCGGGATCGACACCTCCGGATACTCGATCCCCTACCTCACCTCCTGGAGCCAAGACGACGCCGACATCGAGATCATCGAAGCCTGCGCGGAGCTGATCGACCACCACGCCAAACGCATCGAAAACGCGATCGGCGAGCCACCCAACCCAACTGCGCATAGCCGGCGGGCCCCGGAGCTCGCGATCGATTGACGGACTCGACGGCGGGCCTCGCCCTCGCGCGCGTGGAAAAAGTCAACGGCCTGTTGATAACCCTGGCGGGTTACCAACAGCACTACTACTACAACAACTCAAATCCGGGGATATTGCGATCATCGTTCGAACCCAAGGTTCTTTGTCTGAGCCTGAACCCCACGTATTCGACATTGAGGTTTAACGGCACTCCGCCAGTACCGTTGAAGATCAAGGAGCGCGACCGCGTGGGCGGTGAGGAAACCGGGAT
>JBEKYV010000515.1:0-2838 GCA_049510515.1 Solirubrobacteraceae bacterium
GGGCAGGATGCACATGTACCACGCCTGTTCGACGTAGGGCTTGCGTTCGGCGGTGCCGGTCTTGCCATACACCGGGTACTTGGCCTGGTTCCAACCCGACCACACGTCCTGTGAGGTGCCGCCCTGCAGCGACGTGGCGTCGTGAATCCCTTCCATCACGAGGCCAAGGTTGGTGGGGTTGAGCTTGACTTTGCGCCGGGGCGGGAACTTCAACGTCTGCACGATCCCGCCGCTGGGGCTTTCGATCGCCTCCCCCAGGTGGGGAGTGGGCACCCAGCCTTCGCCGTTGTTCATGAACGCGTTGGCCAGAGTGGAGTAGGCGACCGCCATCTGCAATGGGTCGGTCTGCAGGTCGCCCTGGCCGACCGCCAGGTCCATGTTGTGCCCCACGCTCCAGGGGGCACCCGGTTCGGCGACGATTTCGCACGAGTGTCCGTGGTGTTCGCGGGTGCACTTGGCTTCCAGGGCGTTGCGTTCGGCCAGCCACTTCGGGCTGGGCACCGTGCCTTCGGATTCGCTGGGCAGGTCGATCCCGGTTGGCCGCCCGATCCCCAGTTCGTGCGCCATGTGCTGGATCACTTCGCCGTGGCTGTTGTCCATCTCGCCGACCGTGAAGAAGTAGGTGTCTGAGGAGACCTTGAGCGCGTCGACGAGATTGGCGGCGCCGTATTCGGCATCCCCCGCATTGCAGAATTTCACGGTCGAGACGTAGATGCACGTCCCGGCGCCGAGGCCGGCGTAGGGGTCGAGCACCCCCGCTTCGAGGCTCCCGATCGCGGTGATCGGCTTGAAAGTCGAGCCGGTCGGGTAGGCACCTTCGGTGGCGCGGTTCACCAGCGGAGCCGGTTCGGGCTCACCGTTGCGCTTGCCCACACCGACCTGCTCGATCGCTGCGAGCTGCTTCGTAGAGAGCGCTTCGGTGAAGCGGTTGGGGTTGAAGCTCGGGTAGGAGCCCATCGCGAGGATGCCCCCGCTCCGTGGTTCCATCGCCACGAACGCGGCGCCGTTGCCCGGATTGCCGATCGCGTGTGCGAGTTCCATGCCCTTGCGCAGCGCGATTTCGCCCTCCTTCTGGAGAGGAAGGTCGAGCGTCAGCCGCAGCGTGTAGCCCGCGCGGGGCTTGGTCGCGGGCAGTTTGGCGGGCTGCACCTGATTTTCGGAGTCGATCTCCACCGGCTGCTCCCCCGGAGTGCCAAGCAGGTAGCGGTTGTACTGGTACTCAAGCCCCTGCTGGCCGACGATCGTCCCGGGCTTCACGCCCTTGAAGTTGGCATGTAGGGGATCGCCCGGTTCCTCCTCCTTTTCGCTGATCAGGCTGACGTAGCCGAACACCTGCGCGGCCATTTCCCCGTGTGGGTATTCGCGCACCGAGACTTCTTCCTGCTTGACGCCCGGGTATTCGTTCTGGCGCTCCGCCAGCACCGTCAAGGCACCGCGGCCGGCGTTGGTCTTGATCGTCACGGGGGCGTAGGGCACTTCCCGTTCCCCCTTCTCCTGGATTTCCCTGATCGTGCGGGGGCTCATCTCGAGCTGTTTGCCCAGCCGCCTGTAGAGCGCCCGGCGGCGGGGCCCCTTCGGGGGCAGTTCCCAGGGGACGAGCTGCACCGCATTGGTGACCTTGCTGGTCACCAGCACGTTGCCTTCGCGGTCGACGATCTGCCCGCGCGGGGCGGCGATCGGCAGTTCGCGCAGCGTGTTCTTCGCGGCCTTCTCCACGTACTGTTCGCCGGTCAGGATCTGCAGATACCAGAGGCGAAAGAAGATGATCCCGAACATCACGAGCGCCACGCCACCCAGCACCGCCACGCGCAGCCCCAGCTGCGAGGAGATTGGCGGCGGCGTGCGAGGCTCTGGGGTGCGGATGCGCTCGAGTGGAGTCATGCTTTTGACAAGGGGCTCAACCCACCGGTCGTGTAAGCACGACGGCTGCGGCGGCGTTGGCGCGGATCCTCGGGGAGGCTGGGCGCCAGCCAGCGGTGCACGAGCGCCCACACCGGTAGCGCAACGACGGTGTCGAGCGCGACTCCGACGATGATCTGGCGCAGCAGCTCGAGGCTGACGGGCGCATCGACTCCGAGCGCGATCTCCATCACCGAGTAGCCGATCATCGAGGTCGCGGCAGCGGCGGCGCCGACCAGCAGGGGGGTGAGCGCCGCACGGGGATCGCGCAGCTCGCGCAGGCGTCCAGCCCCGTAGCCAATCATCGTGAAGATCAGCGAGGTAAGGCCGAGCGTCTGCACCAGCGTCAGATCGACCAGCAGCCCGATCCCGAAGCCGACGACGGCGCCCGCGAGCGAGCCGCACTGCAGGCCCACGAAGGCCACCACCAGCGGCGTCAGGTCGATCGCGACCCCGAAGATCGGCACCTCGGAGACGATCCCCGTCTGCAGGAACACGACCACCACCGCCAGCGCCGCCACTCGGGCCACAACGGCGCCATTTGGCTGGCTTGACATCACCCGCCGCTCCCCGCGAACGCCGCTTCCATCGGCCAAAGCGCCCTGCAAGGCGTCCCCTGCATCAGCCGCCGCTCCCCGCCGAGGCCAGCTGTGAGGCATTGGTGCCGCCAGCCGCTTCGGAGGACTGTTCGGGGGGCAGCGCGGCCGCGACGCGGCTCGCCTGCGCCGGTGCCGAGCCCGGAGCCGCGGTCAGCACCTGAACTGTTTCCAGCCCCCGCAGGTTGGCGAGCGGATGGATTTCAACGGTCTTGTACGGGGCTTCTTCGCCGACCGAACTCACCTGCCCGATCGGGATTCCGCGCGGGAACAGCGAGGGGCCTTTGCTGGAGATCGTGCCCGACGTGACCACGTAGTTGCCCACGCTCACCGGGGTGTTGGC
>JBEKYV010000516.1:0-2821 GCA_049510515.1 Solirubrobacteraceae bacterium
GCGATTGGCACCACCGGATACTGCCTGGGCGGGCGCATTTCGCTGGTCGCCGCGGGCGGACTCGGCCGCAAGATCGCCGCGGCAGCGTCGTTCCACGGCGGCAGGCTGGCTGTTGCCGGCGACCCGTCGAGCCCGCACCTGTCGGCGGACCGCGTCACCGCCGCGGTCTACGTGGCCGCCGCGACGGATGACGGCTCGTTCACCGCCGAGCAGGCCGGGCTGCTGGAATGCGCTCTCACCGATGCCGGAGTCGACCACACCGTCGAGTTCTACCCGGCCCGCCACGGATTCGCGGTGCCGGACAACCTGACGTACGACAGGGAAGCGGATGCCCGGCACTGGGAAGCACTCCACGAGCTCTACCGGGCCTACCTCCACCGCGCCTGAAGCATATGCAACGTCGGCCGCTCACGACAGCGTCACTCAGCGCGTTCGCCATGGAGAGTCGTCAAGGCATACATCGCCGCCGTTATGCGTGCTGTGGTGATGATCACTGCGGTCGCTGGGTCGGGTGCAGATCGAACCTGGCTACATCGGGTACGTCGTTCCTACAATTTTGGACGTCAACGCCGGCTAAGAACCAAAGAGAATGTCATTGCGAGATGGAAATAGCGGCGGCCGGGAGAATTTCCGGTGATCGTATAGTTCACCGACCACCAATCGCAAACCAATTGCTTGAGGCAATGTTCAGTCAGAGCGCGCCCGGGCATCAGAACGATCACGATCTTGAAAGGTTCTCGCTAGTGGGCAGAGCTTCGCCTTGACGGAAACAGCGCTGACATCGCGGCGCCTCCTTGGTCTGCTCAGAACGGCGAGTCTCGCACGGCCAGCTAAAGTCGGCACAGTGAGTGGTGCGGTTCTCCTCCCCGCGGCTGGTGGTGCCCGGGAGCACCCTCACCGGACGGATCACTCGCACTCGAAGACACCCAGGCACTCGTTATACTCGCCCGCCGCGCCGCGCAAGGCAACACCAAGGCGCTCCCATCACCCATCACCCATCAGCCGGCACCAACACCGGCGCCTCCGCGACTGAACGGAGCGACCTCGCGGCACGCGGGCCGCTCACGAGTGTTTCGCTCGCATGTCTCGTCGCCAGCGAGCCGGTGGCGTGCCGTAGCGGTGCTTGAACGCGCGGCTGAATGCCGCCTCCGACGTGTAGCCGACGTTCTCCGCGATGAGCGTGACCGGAAGGGACGTGTCGCGGAGCAGGTCGGTGGCGGCGTCCAGGCGTACGTGCGCGAGATAGGTGGCTGGCGGCTTCCCGACGCGAGCGACGAACCGCGCAGCGAACGCCGACCGGGAAAGGCTGCACGCTCGGGCCAGCTCCTCGACCGTCCAGTCGTGGCCGGGGTCTCGATGGATGGCGCTCAAGGCCAGACCGATCTGCGGGTCAAGCGCGCCGGCCAGCCAGTTCGGTTCGGCGTCCGTGCCGGCGGCCCAGGCGCGCAGAATCTGGATGAAGAGCAGATCGAGGATGCGGGCGACCATCACCGCCGATCCTTGAGAGGGCGATTGCATCTCGAATAGGAGCATCCTGCGGGCCACTTCGAGTCCTTCGAGCGCTTGGCCGCGGGCGCCGCGCAGGATGATCACGGCCGGGAGGCTCGCGAGCAGGTGGCTCGCCTGCGGGTCGCCGATCGTGAATGTTCCGCAGAGCCAGCGCGCCGGCTCGGGTGCGGGCGCGTCGTGCTCGGATGCGCCGGCGCGCACGGTCGCGTGCGCGCGCTTGCCTGCGTCGCTGATGTGGTGCGGGTCGCCGCGCGGGAGCAGGATGACATCGCCGCGACTCACGCGCTCGACGTGCGGGTCGCCGTCGATCCGAAGCACGAGTTCGCCCTCTTCAATGATGTGCAGGGTGCCGATATCGGCGAAGCTGACCGAGAAAGTCCGCGGCGGAGCGTACGCAACGATCCGTTCTCCGCTCAGACGGACGCTCCGGAGCAGCTCCGAGAGCAAGTCGTGCGGCTGGCCATATGCGTCGAGGCCGAGCGCGGCGTCCTCGAGCGCTGGAGGATCGGCAAACTCTCGCGGCGGTCGGAGCAAATCGGCTGGCGTCGCTGGACGATCGGCAAGATGTTCCGGCGGAGCGGTCATTGTCCCTACGCATTCCTCGGACTACGCTCGACCAACAGTGAGTGGAGCGACCAATCGGACGGGCTTGGGACCAGGTTGGGTGTCAACTTCTTCCATTGGCGAAGCAGCCGCGCCGTCGGAAGTTCGCCCGACATTCTCGTCCAGGTCTGGGTCCGCTCGCTTGCGTGAACTTTATCGCACTGGACAGGCGTAACTCGACCAGACAGGAAGCAGAACCCATGACATCGAGAGCTGGTGAAGCTGGGCAGGACAAGCTGACCAAGATCAGCTTCGTCTATTCCAACCCCACCGACCCGGCCGCCTTCGAGGCGGCTTACCCCGACCAGCTTGCGCTGGCGCGTAAGCTCCCCGGCCTGACTCGGCTGCAGACGTCGAAGGTCTGGCCTAAGGAAGACGGCAGCCCGACCCCGGCATACCGACTGTTGGACCTGTACTTTGCCGACTACGCGGCGGCCAGCGCCGCCGCCGCAGAGGCGGGCGCCCTTGTCGGCGCTACCCTCGAGCACGCCACCGGAGGCGTAGTGATCGCATTCGCGGAGGTCCTCGACGACGCCTAGACCGGCACGAGAAAGATTCCAGCCCCGCCGTCACTGCAGAACCAATTAGCGGGAGGGGGCCAGGTGCCCCTCCCGGCCACAGACCTGGTGGCTCGCGGGTCGCTCTCCCCGGGTCATCGAGTCTTGTGCCTCGCCAGGCAGACCATTAGCAGGACCCGTGCCTAGACCGC